>JAGBZD010000085.1 GCA_017628395.1 Paludibacteraceae bacterium
ACTTTCAGCGACACATTGCGCGACACCATAGCCTCGCTATATGGATAGACGGCTATAACCTTATACCCTTCTATCTCATTGTGCATACAGAAACAGCGTTGGAGGGTACCATCTATATAGATTCCCTCTTCAAACATCTCATCCTTGCCTATCGTGGTCAAGTCCTTGGTCATGGCCGTGACGATAGTCACTGGCTGGTTTTTGTTGTTGGCTCGATCGCTAATGATACGCCATGCGCTATCCGTAACAATCAAAAATCCACTCTCACCCACATGGCGATTCTTCACCACCTCATTTATCGCTACTTCTATTGCTCGGTAGTAAGCTTCCTCATCATACCCCACTTGAATAAATCCACCAGCAGCCAAAGTTACTCCTGCGTATTTGCGGGATCTTTGCGCATCAAATCCTAGCGGTTGGAAACGCTGCACATACTCGGTTATAGCACCTAATAGCGCCCAGAACTCGGAAGCTTGTACGCCGCCTCTGCCTATATCATAGCCCACAAAATCAGCATTGCTACTAGCTAGAATAACACCTGTAGAGGAAAAATAGTTGATCTCCGTCACATTGTATTTCTCCAACATGCCTGTTAGCAGTTCTGATGTGATTTTGTCTGCATTGTTCACTTCTGTGGCAACTGCTCTGGTGAGTATCAGCAGATTCTTATCCGTAACATCCATGATGTCATGACGCACATCTTTGATGTATATATTTAGCAGATTATTTGCACTATCGGTGAATAATTTGGTCTGATATTGCCCTAGGAAGACCAAGGTCACAATAAAAGCGATGCCTACTATCAATAGCAACCACTGTTGAAACGAAGTGGATATTTTTTTCAGTTTATTGCTCATATCACTCCTCCTTTTCAATGCGAATATATGGGTCGGTATATCCATAGTTGTTTATCTCTTTCTTAGCGACACTAATCTCGTTTGCACCAGCTACTATCGACACCCCATTTAGGTGCAAGTCATTGGAGAACAACTTCACACTCTTAGGGTTATGTTGCATATCGCTTATGGTGAACACTCCACCAGTTATCTCCGCTTTCGTCACCAATCGGCATACGCCGTCCGCGAAGTAGTCCAATGCTTGCGCTATCACCTCACCACCTGCGATATGCGTGAACTTAGCATTGATCGCATCATCCAAACCATAGACGCTGACCTTACCGCCATTGATGGTCAATTGCCCAGAGGTGATCAGTCCCACAGCCATCAACTGTGAGTCGTCGGGATTAATATGGATATTACCCCCATTGATTTCCAGTTCACTCACACTATATAATCCGTAGGAGATAGGCGAAAAGGAGGCGGTGTAATGTATCGCAATATCTCCGTCGTTGATAATCATCTTATCTTGTGTCCACAATGCTACGCCCATGAAACTTGCCACCTCCTCATCTGCTGTTTTGATATAGGTATCTATCTTGCCTGACTCGATGAGCAAAGTGTCCGCTTTGAAGCAACTAGCACGAGCACCTACTGCGAGACTCCCCTCGCCAGTGACGCTAAGATTTCTAGTAGCGATAGCATTCACAGGAGCATTGTTGCCCAAACCTATTTTGTTATCTCCTTCTAGTTTAATAGTCAGATTTGGAATATTTGACACAACAACAGCATCTGCATCAGGGTCGATGGTTTCTGTGATATTGGCATTAGTTAGAACAAGAGTACCCGACTCTCGATCACCTTCGTAGCGCACTGCGCCATCGCCGAGGATATCGGATTGGTTGCGCGTAGTGACTTTTACACCACCCACCCACAACTCGTAGATCTGGTAGTGCTTGTCATACTTATTACACGCAAAAAACATCGTTGCTAGCAAGAGCATTGCCAAACAACGAGCGATAGTATGTATGTATCGGTTCATTTTATTCGATATTCAGAATATCCACGAAACCAGTCATCTCAAATACTTCGTTGATGGTTTCATTGACATTTTTGATAAGCATATCCCCTTGCTTATTCATGGTCTTTTGCGCTTGCAATATCACGCGCAAGCCAGCAGAAGAGATATAATCCAATGCTGCAAAATCCATTACTAGATTAGCAACACCATCTAAACTCTCTTTAAGGCAAGCCTCCAATTCGGGAGCGGTAACGGTGTCCAAACGACCAATGATTTTCAAGGTAAGCTCTGTACCATTGAGTGCTTTTTCGATTTCCATATGTTATCTTATATTATTTTGCGTGCAAAGGTAGTAATTTTATTCAAAATATGCAAGAAAATGGCGATTTTTTTTAGTGTAAAGTGTATGGTGTAGAGGTGAGGGATACCCGAATATGATTCGGAGCAATAAAGGTGAAATATGAGTGAACCTTATGAATCAGCCATTTACAAACCACTTACATTTTTTGTTGTACTTCGAGTGCACCTCCCGCAAAAAGGCGGGTCCCTCCTCGAAAGTACAGCCGCAAAATGCAGCCCATACTACAGCGTCGCTCGCATTTTTTTTGAAAAATACGGCTTCGCCTTATGAATATGCCACTCACTCTTCACTCTCATAAGCAAGCTTCTATCGTGAAAGTGAATGGCATATTCAATAGATAAATCTATCCATTTTTCAAAAAAAATGCTCGCTTTGCTTGCGTATGTGCATTTTTTGTTGTACCTTTGCAGCGGATAAAAATGAAATAGCCATTTCGGAAATAGCCATTACAAATTTGTATACGTATGATATTCTTTGATAGAACCAGGGAAACAGACACCCTCAAGACTATTCAACAACAGTCATTGGAGCACGCACAATTCACCGTTTTGACAGGCAGAAGGCGTATCGGAAAAACATCACTTGTGTTGCATGCATATAAGGATATGCCGTTTCTCTATTTCTTTGTTAGCAAGAAAGCAGAAACAGCGTTGTGTGAAGATTATCAACAAGAAATTATTACCAAATTAGGTGTTCCATTATTGGGTAAGGTGTCGCGATTCGCAGATATATTTGACTATATCATGCAAATAGCCAAACAGCAACCAATTACACTCTTTATTGATGAGTTTCAGGAGTTTCTGCGCATCAATGCGTCTATATATAGCGATATGCAGCGCATTTGGGACCTTCATAAAAATGAAGCGCGTATCAATTTGATTGTAGGAGGTTCTGTACAATCGCTTATTCACAAGATATTCGAAAGCAACAAAGAGCCACTCTATAATCGCCAAACAGCCATCATTCGTGTCAACAAGTTCCCTCCTTCGGTACTCAAAGAGATATTGGCATACCATAATCCTAACTATACACAAGATGACTTGTTGGCACTATATAGTTTTACGGGTGGAGTAGCAAAATATGTAGAGTTGTTGATGGACAAGGGTGCTACTACGCGCAGTAAGATGATAGCAACGATCGTGCAGGCAGATTCCGTTTTCTTGTCGGAGGGCAAAAACTTGTTGATTGAAGAGTTCGGTAAGGACTATGGCATTTACTTCTCGATTCTTACTGCCATAGCATCAGGACATACGCAGCGCAGCCAGATTGAAGATATGATAGGCAAAGAGATTGGTGGTTATCTCACTATGTTAGAAGATAGTTATGGTATTATCCATAAGCACAAACCACTTTTTACGACTAAAAACAGCAATATCCATTATCGTTTGAACGATAATTTCTTGACTTTTTGGTTTCGTTTCTTGTTTAAGTACAACCACATGCTGGAGATAGAAGCCTTTGATGCTTTGCGTCAAATCATTGAGCGAGATTACGAAACTTTCTCTGGCAAGATGCTTGAGCAATATTTCAAAGAGAAATTAGCCGAGCAACAACAGTTTACGCGCATAGATAGTTGGTGGAGTCGAAATGGAGAATCTGAGATAGATATCATTGCTATCAATGAGATTAGTAAGGAGGCCATTTTCTACGAGGTGAAGCGCCAAGCAAAAGATATTGATTTGTCCTTGTTGGAGCAGCGCTCAAAGGATTTCTTAGTTGCCACTCGCCAACTCAAACGATATGCGATCTCACACTGTGGTCTATCCATGCAAGATATGTAATTTGCACCGTTAAACTCCATGAAAATAGATATGATGAAATCAGTTCGTTTTATTCCGTTGGTATTGCTGTGTGTGCTAACAGCATGCCATAGCAATACATCTTCTTGTTCGAGTGCTTCTCCTGTGGCAGAATGGAATCGTGCTACCCAGATTTTGATGCATACACCAGGGGAGGAATTGTTTAATGGTGCTATCAATCCGTTGGCGGCATTGTTTGAGTATTATTTTGATGTGGATTCTGCCGCAATAGAGCATAAGAACTATATAGCGATGCTTGAGGCAAATGGTATAGAGGTGATGACCGTGTCGGAAATCTTACAACAAGCTCCTATAGAGGCACTTCGTGATTATGTGAGCAATGTTTTGCAGTACGAAAGCGATATAGAGGAGTCAGATAATCTGGCAGTAGGTGATAGCTATCGCAAGGAAACGATCGCGCAGATGTCGCGAAATGATCTTATTAGTTGTATCCTGCTGCAACCTACTGTTCGACTGACGGCTACAGACATCAATACGGGCGTGGAGGCGCAATACCTGCAATCGCCATTGTTCAATCTGTATTTCACGCGTGACCAAAGTATCTCTACTCCCAAGGGGCAGATTATCTGCAATATGAACTCTGCTCAGCGAAGCAAGGAGACGGATCTGATAGCGTTCTGCTACGAGCAGATGGGCGTGAAGCCTATTCTTCGTATTACAGGTGAAGGCCGTTTAGAAGGTGGAGATTATATCCCAGCCGGTACGCGAGCATTCATAGGTTGTGGTATGCGCACCAATATAGAGGGCATACAGCAGATTATGCGTGCCGATGGCTTTGGTCATGATACGGTGGTGGTAGTGAAGGATCGGAAATGGTGGCAGATGCAGATGCACCTTGATACTTATTTCAATATCATTGACCGCGATCTGTGCACATTGGTGGAAAGTAGATTGCATGCCACGGACCAAGACCCAGAGTGGGTGACGGTGGATGTGTACACACGCGCAGAAGATGGCATATCCTATCGCTTGGATCAGGCAGATATTCCATTGGTAGCCTATCTACAAGGCATCGGCTTTAGTATCATACCTATTAGTGAGGAAGATGAGTTGCATTATGCCAACAACTACCTGACTATCGCGCCGCGCCATATTATGGCAGTGGCTAATCAATCGCACACCCTTGTTCAAGCGTTTGAACAACATGGCGTAAAAGTAGAATGGGTGCCCCTTGA
>JAGBZD010000086.1 GCA_017628395.1 Paludibacteraceae bacterium
AAGACAATACCGCGTCCGTCGTACTCGTCCATGATCTTAATGAGGGCAGAGGCGGACGAGTTGGCTGGGATATACACTTGCTTGCCGTTGCAGCCTTCTATTGCCTGAAGCAAGAGGCGTCCATAGTTCATGATGCCTTTGCCCGAAGCGGCAGGAGCGACAATCATGGTCAGCAGTTCGGGGCTGTAGGTGTGGTGAGGGCGACCGTGGAGCATACGCATGGCGGGCAGGGCGTAGCCGCAGTTGGTGAGTAAGGAGAGCAACAGCATGTCGCGTGTCTCGCCAACGGGAGCGACGGAGAGGGCTTGCTCAAGTAGGGTAGGTAGTTGGTTAGGTTGGAGGTTTGGGGTGATGAGAAGGTCTTGCTTCTCGGTGTTGAGGTGGGAGTTTAACATAAAATAAAACAATAAATAAATTAAAAGGTTAATAATATTATCTCCTTGCCCTAGCGGGCAGAAATCTTATAAATCTAATCTTGCTCACTTCGTTCGCCTCTGTTCTCCGAAATAAATTGCCACCGCTATCACTCGCTGCGCGAGCCCGCTGAATCTTAAGTGAATGCAACGGTTAGTTTATTTTCCTAAGATTTTTGCAATCTATTACGGAGTACGCAGTATGTTGTGAGCGACCACGAAAAATAAGATTTATATAAGATTTCGCGACCAACGGGAGCAGGAGGTTAGATTTCGAAATCGACTGCAAAGGTAGTACAAAAACGCGTTTTTTCCATACTTTGCAAGCATTATCGGAAGTGAATTTTGTAATTAACTGATACAAAAGCCGTTACACCATATCCGATTTATGTCCAATCGGATATTAAGAAACGGAGAATGAAGCGAATTTAAAAAAAGGGAACTATATACATGTTGACACAACAACCTCAGACGACAAGATTTATTATATTAACGACAACAGAGACTTCGCGTTCGGCAATTGAAGCGCACAGAACGACAATTTATAAGAACGACAACTTAAACAACATCTGCGCGCGCCAACATTGCGCTTGCTAAAAGAAGAATGTAAATCAACAACAGAAACAACATAAAACCAACAATATTCCGCGGACCAACACCGTCCGCGGCAAGGAGAACAAGGCATGGTGTCAACAGGTAGATAAATCCCATTATTTATTGAAAACAACATAAACAACATTGCGCGGCAATCAAATAGCACCCCATTTGCCCACGAGGCTCATCGGGGACCCCGCACTCCCTGCCGCGCTAAATAGAATACACATAGTGTCAATATAGTCCCCCACCAAAAAAAAATACTATAGCAAATGTTCTTTCTTGGATATATCCGCGTATAAGATTAATGAAATGCAGCACTGCCGCATTTGGAGAGCAAAACAAAACTGATAATGACAGCAAGTGTCAACAAGTATATAAATCCCTTTATTAAAAACAATAATTATGCAAGAAAAAATCATCAATGGTATCAACTACCGCCTCAACGATTGGACCAAGACCGCAGAGGTTATCAAAAAGGGTGGATTTTATGAAGGTAATATCATTATCCCCGAGACTGTAGTATTTAATGAACTCACTTATCGCGTGACGAGTATTGGAAAGGAGGCTTTCGCATTTTGCAATCCTCTGACCTCTATCACTATCCCTGATAGCGTTAAGAGAATTGGATGGAAAGCTTTCTTAGATTGCGAATCATTGGAAGAGATTATTATTGGAAATAGTGTTAAGGGTATTGGAAGACATGCTTTCGATGGTTGCGATTCGCTGCTCTCCATCACATACCAAGGCACTATAGCCCAATGGAAAAAAATCAAGTTAGGTTATTTTTGGAAAACACCCATTCCAACCGCAGTTCTCCATTGCACTGATGGAGATGTAAAGGTATAACGAACTATTGATAAATTAAAGAATATGGAACATATTAAGAAGTTTGATGAGTTTCACAACATTGAAAAAAATGTGGTTGATGTTAATGAAGGATGTTTAGCTTTAAACCATGACGAGACACCTTCTCATATCCATACCGAACCACTATGTGAAATGGCTAATTTATCTCAAAGGAGAACAGGTATCAATACAAGAATTTATGTTAGCAGCAAAGAAGGACAACATGGACCAAGAATAAAGGTATATAATAGTAGTAATGATGAAAGTTTTTCAATGTCTATAGAAGACTCCCCAAAAGTATTAATTGGTAATCCAAATATTGTGAGTACTAAAATTTTTAAACAAATCATAAAATGGGTGCAAATAAATAAGAATATACTCCTTTACTATTGGCAACATTCTGATATGGATATTGATGACTTGTTGGATGGAATCAAAAAAATTTAATGAATATAATCTATTAAAAATTACAAGTTTAAAATAGATAATTCCGAAAACTTTTATGAAAGAGAGTCACGATATGTTGTACAAAATGGCTGTGGTCGGTTATTTCACCACCTTTAAGAAAAATGGTAAACAGGAGTCACCGAAATTTAAGGTGTTTGTGTGTGATGATGATTTTGCTATTCCATACATGCATATATGGGATGACGAAACCGATGGAAAGAAAATACACACTTGTGTCCGTTTGGATAAAATTGGATATTTCCTCCATACAGGAAAAGAAGATATTTTGACACCGAAGCAGAAAAAGTACCTCGTTGCTTTCTTGAAAGAGGAGTGTAAAAACAAGCGTTACAAAACGAACTGGGAATATGCTCTATCTATGTGGAATGACAACAACACGGACAAGACGCAAGTGGATGAAACTTCGGAAGTGTTAGATTACACAAAATTAAACGAGCAAATGGATATTCTGCAAGACAGAATGATGATGCGCATGGGGCGAGTATGCTCTGTCGGTGCAGACTTAGACATACTATATTTCATGGACGACGATGCGCCCATACCACACTTTCATGTCGTGGACAAACAGACGCTGGGTGAGCACTTTCATACTTGCATTAAAATCGAAAGTCCAGAATACTACCACTATACTATTGAGCAGTATGAGTATTTTCATCATAATGGACAAGAGGGAATACTGAGTGATGAACAGTGCACCATGCTGATATCTGCTCTTAATCAGGTTGTAGAGCATCAATTTGATAAATGGAGCAACTGGAAATACCTTCTCCATGCTTGGAATATCAACAATCCCAATCATGAAGTGGATATTCACACACCTATGCCAGATTACAAGAAATTATAAACACATATGACAACTGTGGAACACTCTACCGCAACAATAATTCTGTAAAATAAGACGAACAACAACTATGATAGAAGAAATTATCAATGGTATCAACTACCGCCTCAATGAGGAGACATTAACCGCAGAGGTCATCGACAAGAGTGGTGGCTACGAGGGTGCTATCGTCATCCCCGAGACCGTAGTGTTTAACGATGTTACCTATCGTGTGACAACTATTGGAGAATGGGCTTTCTGTGGATGCCAATCGCTGACTATCATCATTATTCCCAACAGCGTCAAGAGTATTGGAGAGAGAGCTTTCGAGGGTTGCAAATCGCTGTCCTTCATTACCATTCCTAATAGCGTCACGAGTATTGAGGCGTGGGCATTCGCAGACTGCAGATCTCTTACATCCATTGCCATCCCCGACAGCGTCACAAGTATTGGAGGAGGAACTTTCTCGGGTTGCTCCAAACTGACCGGCATCGCTATTCCTGATAGCGTCACGGTTCTTGGAGGAGGAGTTTTCTTCGACTGCACCTCGCTGATCTCCATCACTCTTCCCAATAGTGTCAAGAGTATTAGAGATATGGCTTTCTACGATTGCAGATCGCTGACCTCCATTACTATTCCCAATAGCGTCAAGAGTATTGGAGAGAGAGCTTTCGAGGGTTGCAAATCGCTGACCACTATTACCATCCCAAATAGCGTCAAGATGATTGGAGATTATGCTTTCATAGATTGTTCCTCGCTGACTGCCATTACTATTCCCGATAGTGTCACCATTATCGGAGAGGGGGCTTTCTATCGTTGCTCATCGCTGGCATCCATTGCTATCCCAAACAGCGTTATTACTATTGGAAACGCGGCTTTCTTTACTTGCTCCTCGCTAACCAGCATCACTATCCCTGATAGCGTTACGAGTATTGGAGAAGGAGCTTTCGACTATTGCAACTTGAAACAAAATCCTATACAAGAAATAAAAATCGACGAACTTACCTATAGATTGTTGATGCATAATCATTTGGCTATGGTGGTTTGTTATGTTGGAGACTCCGAAACAATAGATATCCCTTCAAAAATCACTTACGAAGGAGTCGCCTATCGTATCATAAGTATTGACAGTGTGGCTTTCTCACATTGTGAATCGTTGAAGGAAATCAATATCCCTAATAGTATCACAAGTATAGGGTATAGCGCGTTTTATAGATGTGAGTCGCTAGAAAACATCATTATCCCTGACCACGTGACGGATATTGAATATGAGGCTTTCAGTGGTTGCAAATCGCTGAAAGCCATCACTATTCCTGTTAGCGTCACAAAGCTTGAATATGATGCTTTCAATGGTTGCAAATCTTTGAGCACTATCACATTCCAAGGCACTATAGCGCAATGGGAAGAAATTATTTTACAAGACGATTGGAATAACGAGGTCCCAGCCAAAGTTGTCCATTGCACCGATGGCGATGTGGAGATATAACGAACTATTGATAAATTATAGAATATGAAACATATAGAAAATTTGGAGGATTTCAAGACCGAAAAAGAAGTCGAGGAATTTGATATTTTTGACTTTGACAACATTCCGATGTCGGAGTTGGACAAAGCATATATTGATTACGAACCGTTGTATGATACGGTGGATTGGTTTTCCCTTGATGAGGACCATTTATATGAGGAAAGGGAAAACGGATGTTTAGCATTAAACCATGACGAGACACCTTCTAATATCCATACAGAGCCACTATGTGAAATAGCACGCATTAATGTATGCGAATCAGGTAATGGATTATTTCCGTATAACAAATGGGAACTGAAAGTGTATAGTAATGACCATACTCCTCCACATTTTCATGTTATTGCAGACGGATGGGATGTTAGTTTCAAAATAGATAACGGTGAATTGTTAGTGGTAAATAGAAAAGGTCGTAATGATACCATATATCAGTACATGATGGATAACATTCCAAAATGGTTAGAGGCACCCGCTGCAATTCTGCCCAAAATAACAAACCGTGAAAATGCTAATGCTGTATGGAAACAGATTCATGCTATGACTGATGATTTTTCATCAAAACATAGAGTTGACGAGATGGCAACCATTTCTCGTCCAGCGGATAATTTTCCAAGACAATCAAAGGTAATTGTGTATGGCGAAAATGATGAACAAGGCACAAATACACCCCATTTTCATGTCCAAATTGACAATGGTGCTATTGAATTAGAGATCAATTTTGAACATATTAAGAATATGGATATTTGGAGAACCAAGGATAACTACCCTACAAGTTGGGATGGTATTACCGATGTTAGAGATAGAATCATAGAATGGTTTGACGAAGTATCAGAGAAAAATTTTGGAGTTAGTAATCTAAAAAGAATGATAATGGCGTGGAATGATGGTAATCCAACAAATGAAATTGATGAACAATTTACCGAGTAATTTACAAGACTAAAAGGGGAAAAAATTTACAAAAAAGATATGAACTAACGAATACACCACACAGTAATCGCAAGTTCAAAGTATATAATTCCGTAGAATAATTAGCTAATGAAAAACTACTTTAAACAAGAAGGAATGAAGGAATCCTTGCTTCGACAAGAGATTATTGATCCTACGCAACAAACTATACTTACATTCTCTGCTCCTGATAGCATTTGTGGCGATTTCCCATCGGGCAAGTTAAGCAACTATGCCAGTGGCTTTCCATTCAAATTGTTCGACTATGCGTGGGAATCAAGTGCGCTGCTTTATCTACTCGGCAAGTGGAGTGATTTATATAAGCACCCCGAAAAACGTGACATTCAGGAAGATGTATTGACCGCCAAGATCGAATATGGCGACATACATCTCAAGGATAAGTATGACTGTTTCTGCCGTCCCGACTTTGTTGATTGGCAGCATGAGTGGATGACATTTGTGGTATGGAAAAAGTGTGTAGGCAACGCCGACTTTCGCGAACTTCTCCTATCTACTGGAGATGCTATGATTGTTGAGGTAGCGGAAAATGATTCCGTATGGGCAGCGCAGTATAACGACGAAGGACTATTGCAAGGAGCTAACGCGATGGGCAAGATATTGATGTTGTGCCGCGATGCATTGCGAACAGGTATAGAACCGCAATTTGAAGTAGATAAGTGGATCAACAAAGCTGATGTACGAATCTTAAATGCACGATTGTTAGACCGTCATTTCTATGACCATCGCAAGTCAATGTGCAACTCGATAGAAGAGCTGAAGGCGTATTGCCGTGAACCGAGATGGGCTTCCCAAGCTTGGGAAGTTGTAGGACCTTTGAACGAAGAACCAGAGATTTCTGAGCCAATCTCTATATTAGAACCTATGGAAGCTTATTTGGATGATTGCTGTTGGGATATGACCGAGATATGTGACGATTATTGGTCTGTTGAACTGAACCATGCAATTGTAAACGACTTGCAGTTTATCGCAGACTACCTACATATAAAGTATGACTGGGATACTTTGCGCCAACACATATCTTCAGGCGGATGGTACGCACTATTCACTGGTTATGTTGTCAGTGGTTATAATTAAGGGAACTATATATGAGTTGACACTGATTTTATTTTAAACGACAATTTAGGTCAATTTTGATGTCAATTATCGTCAATTCGAGGATATATTTTGTTTGGGTTGGAATGAGCGACTCGTCGCTTGCAACCCAAAACAAAATGAAAGACAAATAGTGTCAATAAGTATATACATCCCAAAAAAAATGAAAGAAACCCAATTGATAACGTTAGATAAAACATATTTAAAAGAAAAGTTTGTAGAATACAATCAATTGTATTTTAACAACTCTTTACCCAAAGTTCCTATATTTTCAATTATTAATACACCTAATTTAGCTGGACAATATTGTGTTAGATGGGGTAAGAAAAATGGCGTTTTACAAATTATCAGACACGAGATACAAATAGATGAAAACATTTTGTGGACAGAAGAAAAACTAAGAAGTGTTCTTGTTCATGAAATGATACACTATTACGTTGAAATCAAAAAGAAAAAGCCAAAAAGAGATGGCGACTTTCAACATTGGGGACTATTTTGGGTCATGAAAACAAAATTAAATTGGAAATATAATCTTCACATAAAAAACAGGGAAATTATATAGCAGTTAGCACGAATATGCTAACCGCTATATAATTCCAAAAATGTTTGAAATTATGTATCGTATTCATGCAATATCTAAACTTCCTGAAAACTTGCGAAGTATAATACATGCTGACTACATGTATCCATTGAACACAGTTAACGAACAACTATCATTTGCGTTAGTTGAGGACGATGAATTAAAAGCTTATGTTCTTATGCGTGAACAGAATGCTAATAAATCCATTGTACAGCAAGATTTATATGGATGTGAAATTGTACAACTACATGCATGCGATGAAAAATATCGACTATTATGCATTAAAACAACTGTTGAAAGAATTATTATTTGGGTACCTGAAAAGTCAATGGTACATAGATTTGACTACTATTGGAAAAAAAACAATGAATACCTCAAAGAGGTGGATAGTATAGACTACGATGGGGATATTTGTACTTATATAGAAGATGAATTAACGCTAAAGTATATCATTCTGCATAAGTTTAACGAACCATTGATAAATATTTAGCGAATGAAGAACTACTTTAAACAAGAAGGATTGAACATGGCAGGGAATACAGCAGTACAACTTACTAATGAAGAGCATCTAGTTAGTATAAAGCATGCGATTGGAGAAGAATTGACAGCATATGAAAATCAACTCTACCTTATGGTATCTAACATTGAAACGGAACTAGAGATGCAAAAACAATGGTTGAAGAAATTTATAGGACAAGGATTCGCCTTCACCAATAAAAATCCTAACGCATTCATAACTAAATTGACTTTTATATTTGAACATGTATCTATTCTCCATTCTGATAGAACTATACTCGTCGGTGCAGTCATATCCAACAAGGAGACCAACTCCACTGATAGCATTGCCATCGACCTAACAACTGGAGATATCCAATATCGCGAAAGAAAAGGAAAATACATGTATGACCTTGAAGTAAAGGATGAAAGCAAAGTAAGTTGGGAATACTTCGTACACGAACTACGCAGACGATTGGATAAGATCAATCATGCGACCAACTACCAATTAGATTCCTTAGAAGAACTGATGGAATATATGTGGTTGCGACCAGATACAACCAACTTACAGGTGGATATCTTTGTAGATGATGGAGGATCGTATTTGAGGCACGAACACGAACTACTGCTATTCGTCAGAAATGGGTATGATACGAGTGTGCAGGAGTTTATTCCTATCTCTATATCGCAAACGCCTCTGATTCTTAACGAGAATATCGAACGCCACATCTCAGCAAAAGATATCGCAGATGTGCTGCATTTCATCGTGAAGAACCAAGAGGAACTACAGGCACTTGCAGATAGAGAGATTAGTCAAATAGAATTTGTAGATGGTATTGTAGTTTCTATCAACTAAAACTATCATAATATGAAAATTCAAAATGAAAAACTATTTAAAACAGATAACAAAAAAGCGAGTATTCTACTCACTTTTCAAGTTATTTAGCGCTAACAGTAATATAAAAATCCCCCTGTATCGTTAAATACAGGGGTTTGTGTGGGTTATTTAGTAGTATTTATATCTTATTCCATATAATTTACTAATTTCATAATTTTTTCTGCCATAGTATCTGTCTTTTCTTCTATTTCTTTTAGTATAGAAAATATTTCTTCTTTAATTTTTAATTCCGATGGAAAATAATAATTTACATTTCCTTCAATATCGGATATATTGCTAAAAATATTATTTATATCAGTAAAAACATCTTCCATTTTTTCCATAAAAATATCATATTGTTCATCTGATATATCTTCATCCTCAATATCATTAATATCATCTTCACCATCGTATTCTTCGTATTCAGGCATTTCAAACTTAGGTAATGCTTGTTCATTATTTTCTATATTTGACATACCTAACTGTAAATCTTCAAATTTATTAAAAAATTTCTCATTGTAATCATAGATAATTTCATTATATTCTTCTTCTACATTATCAACTAATTGTAGAAGTAATGGTTTTCTTTTTTCTACATATTCTTCAAATATTTTTTTTGCTTGTTTATATTGAGGGGTATTATAAGACTCTTTTATTATAATTTGTTGTTCTTCATCATAATCTTCTAAATCGTCTAAATCTTCTGTTTCCATTAGCATAAGAAAATCAGTACAACCTATTTCAATAATCTTTTTAATATATTCTTCTGTTAGAATATCAATTTGTTCATTTAGTTCTTTCTCTGTTTTCATATTGATTATTATTTTAAAAATTAATCTTCATCGTCTTCTACCCAATCATCTTCATCTTCTTCATAAAATTCTTCTTCTTGAAAAACTTGTTGCATAACTTTTAAATATCCATCCCAATGCCATATTTGATTTTCATATTCTTCATTATATTCTTCTTCTGTTAATTCTTTATTCTCTAATGCTAATAGTTGATTAATGAAGTAACCTCTTATAGTGGAGTAGTAATTAAATATTTCAAGTGAAGTAGGGTTTACTTCTTCCATATATTCTTCTTCTGTAATATCATCGGGATATATATTGTATGGTATAAATACATCACCCAAATCTAAAATCTTTCTTGCACATTCTTCTGTTAGAAATTAAATAATCTCTCTTAATTCATCTTTTGTCATAGTAATTATTATTTTAATGGTTAATATTATCAAACTCCCCAATCCCCTCACCTTTGAGGGGTATGGTATGTAATGGTCATTGGTATAATCGTTATTGCTTCGCAATTCAACCAACACAGTAGGTTGAACACTCAATACAGGCTGCAAAGGTACAATATTTTCTTGATATAAGCAAATAAAATCGGCGATTGGGCGATTTTATTGAGTTTTGGGGTCACTTGCATAGGTATGCACTACCAAAATTATAGATTATTAGAGTAAATTAACCAAAATTTGTTAACGGCGAATGGAACGAATTAAACGAAAACACAACAACATTACTCATAGACGCTCGAAACGCATATTTTTATCCAATATTGCAATTTACACGTCAAACATTTTGCGATTTTACGCATATTTGCCGAAAAAGATTTTGCGATTTCAAAAAAAAGTTGTACCTTCGCGGCAGAAGAATAGCCAAGAAGTTCGTTTGGGCAATTTCTTGCGTATAAGAAATATAGATACCCTCCATTTTGAATCATAAACCCCTCCAATACCATCCAGACTATGACACAGACAATTAAGCCAGAAGGCATGAAACAACATCCACTCATGGGAACTATCTGCGGAGATATCATCGGCGTACCCTATGAGCGACCTGCAGAGAAACGCACCAAAGACTATCATTTTGAAGCCTTCGCCAAACGGAGCCATTTTTCTGACGATACGATCTTCACACTCACCATAGCCGAGTGGCTAATGGGCGAACGCACCGATCAACGACTGATTGACCTCATGCGTTTCTATGGTCGTAAGTACTGGCGCTTCGGTTTCTCACGCACTACCCTCTCCTTTATCTTTGGCAAGATTGATGCTCCCTACAACTCCAACGGCAACGGAGCCGCTATGCGTGTCGGAGCTATCGCATGGGCAGCGCAGACATTGGACGAAGCACTCGTCCTTGCCCGTCAGGCAACCATGGTCACACACAACACCGACGAAGCAGTACGCAGCGCACAGGCCGTGACGGCTGCCATCTTCCTGAATCGAACAGGCCATTCTAAAAACGAGATACGCGAATACATCGAGTCACATTTCGGATACGACCTCAGTCGTACCCCCGAACAGATTCGTCCAGATTAT
>JAGBZD010000087.1 GCA_017628395.1 Paludibacteraceae bacterium
CAAAGCCAATTACAATGACCTTATTAGTGACTTCAATCTCTACCTATGCGAGAGATATGGTTACAGAAATGCGTGCAGTGTTATGTGGAACGAGAATGGCATCTGCATCAGTATTCACAAGGGAAGTTTGGATATCTATATCCGCTTCTGGGAGTACAGCAAGGGCGTAGGCAACTACCCCGACTGGAGCATCATCATCGCCCGCTGCGAGTTCCGCGATGAACTGCGAGAGCACCGCTTCGAACTCCTCAAAGACCTTGTACGATTCTTCAAGGAGTATATGCCCCGCTACGGGTATAAACACCTCTGCACCGAGGATGATGACTACAAGTATTACCAGACGCTCAACCTCCCCTGCATCAAACGCGGCTTTATGGGCTACCATTGCAACTATGGAGCACCGCTGAGAGAGATTGAGGTATAGCGATTGAGTACCCTTAGAATGAGAAACCCATTTGTCCGAAGGTATCCAAATTTTTCGGATAGTATCGGACAAATGGTATCTATTCTGAAACACCAATCTATTCTGAGCATTTTTCCGAGGCTTACAAATAAATTTTGTAACCGTCGGACAAATGATGCTTTATTAACTTAATCCCATCTTGCCTATGCCTTATGTATAGCTAACCCCCATCTTACTTACAATCTATAAGGCAAAATGCACATTATTCCACAATGGAGAGGTATTTTTCTCTCTCTTTTTCTCTTTATATTGCACATTATTTTATAACTTTGTGGTAAAATAGTAAATAATAACAAAATGGATAAACCCATGAACCGCATAAAAGAGGTGCTCGAAGAGCGCGGCATCAAACAAACCTGGCTTGCTGAGCGACTTGGCAAGAGTTTCTGCATAGTAAACTCTTATGTTTGCAACCGCCGCCAACCCAGTCTCGAAGTCCTCTTTGAGATAGCTAAAATTTTGAATGTAGATCCGAAAGAACTAATTGATAGTAAAAAATAATGAAATCACCAACTCAAATACAGCCACCTGCAAATTGGCAAGACTTTGAAACTCTCTGTAAAAAGTTATGGGGTGAGATTTGGTGTTGTACAGATACTATTAAGAAAAATGGGCGTTCTGGGCAAAATCAATGTGGAGTAGATGTTTACGGTGCGCCCAATAATGGACTTGAATATTATGGTATACAATGTAAGGGCAAAGATAATTATACTCATTCTCAGTTAACGATAAAAGAGATTGATAAAGAAATAGAAAAGGCCCTGAATTTCAAGCCTCAATTGGCAAGATTTTATTTTGCCACAACTGCTGTTAAAGATGCAAAAATTGAGGAGTATATACGCTTAAAGAATATAGAAAGTCAAAAGGCTGGCGGCTTTGCTATAGAGGTTTTTTCATGGGAGGATATAGTAGATAAGCTTATAGAGAATCGCGATACATATAATTGGTACATAAACGATTGTCAATACATTGACAACTCTAATGTAGATGTTCAAATCATTGGTAAAGATTTTAAATTGACACCGACAATAAGATTGACAACAACTAAATATGTATTGCACCCTCATTGGAATGATCCTGCGCAAAAACAGTTATTTGATATTTTGCAGCAAACCAAAAATTCTTCATGGAATTTAATGTCATTGCGTGCACCGTCAAAAACTAACTATAGTTGGTGTAAAATAAAATTTAGGATTACAAACATTGGGTCCACTGTATTATCTGACTATCATTTGACAGTAGGTTTTATTGATGGCGTTAATGATTATGACATAGGTAATAGCTATTGCAATGATCCTCTTATTAATCCATCTGAAAGAGCCTACATAAATAGCAGAATTGATAATGATAGAGAACTATTTTACTCTAAGACATATCGAAATGCGGTAGAGTTTAGACCTAAGATTACTAAATTAGTTCAAGAAGAGTCGCAAACATTTACTGTTCATGTGTTAACAGAGATAAATGCGGAAAAAGTTAAATTAGGGTGGATATTCTTATCGAATGGTTATAAGAAAGAAGGTTTTTCTGAAATAGAGGTTATAAACCAAATTGAAGAGGAAACGAAAATAATATATGTTGATTCAGAAGAAGAACTGCAACCCCCAAAATCCATATTGGGATATAAAATAGTTGAGGAATAATAGTTATGGCAAAGAAACAAACCAAGAAAGAAGATAAGAAACTCAATCTTGAATCTATATTGTTTAACTGTCGCGATTATCTGCGTAGTAATGCGACTCTCAATGATAAGCGTGATTTACTTCTCACGCTCGTATTTCTGCGTTTTATCGGAGAGAAGTTCGAGGATGCACAGATTGCAATGCGTGAGGAGTGCGTGAAGAATGGCATTACAGATGAGACTATAATTGAAGCATTCCTCAATAGTCCTGCTCGCTATCAGAACATTGCCTATGTGCCAGAACAAGCTCGTTGGAGTAATCTTATCAATATATCAGCTGCCAAACTTAATGGTGCTTTGGATGATGCACTCCAGGCCATTGATGATAGTGGCGATGCTCTCAAAGGCTGTGTGCGTTTAGGTCTTTTTACTTCTATTAACCTCGAAGCCAATGTTATCAAGAAGGTTGTTGATGAGATTAACAAGATTTCGCATAAGGTCTTTGGTGAGGAGAAGGATTTGATTGGCCGTGTGTACGAGTACTTCTTGAAGTCTTTTGCCGTAAATGCGACAAAGGAAGATGGAGAGTTCTATACCCCACACGACATTGTGGAGTTGATTGCTGCCTTCATTGAGCCATTCGATGGTACTCTTTACGATCCTTGCTGTGGATCTGGTGGAATGTTCGTTCAGTGTGCAAAATATGTAGAAGCAAAGCGAGGTGATATCAAGACCGTAAATGTTTATGGTCAAGAAAGTGACCCAGCAACTTACCGCCTTGCTAAGATGAACTTGGCTGTTCGAGGTATTTCTCACCATTTGGGTGCAAAGAATGCTTCAACCTTTACCAATGATATGCACAAAGGCTTGGTATTCGATTATATTATGGCTAACCCTCCTTTCAACTTGAAGAAGTGGTATGACACATCTCTAAGCAGCGATGCTCGCTGGTCTGACTACGCATTGCCACCTGAAAGTAATGCCAATTATGCGTGGATTCTACATATGTTATCGAAGATCAACCCCGTAAAGGGTGTTGCAGGTTTCCTTCTTGCCAACGGTGCATTGGGTGATAGCGATACTATTGAGATTCGCAAAAAACTTATCGAAAACGACAAGATTGAAGCTATTATCGTTTTGCCACGCGAATTGTTCTACACCACAGACATTTCAGTTACTCTTTGGATTCTCAATCAGAACAAGAAGGGCGGTATGTGGCACGGTCGCCAGCAGCGTAATCGTGAGCGTGAGATTCTCTTTATGGACTTGCGCCAATGGACTGATAATGCTGTTAAGGGTGAGCAGAAAAAGAAGGTGGAATTAAATGCGATACAGATTCAACGAGCTGCAAACATCTATTTTGAATGGCAAGCCGAAAAGACCCTTGGATGTGATTATGCTGAACCCGAATTATATCGTTCCGTAGAGTTTAGTGAAATTGAAAAGAATGGCTTCTCACTTGTTCCAAGCCGCTATATTGAGTTTGTTGACCGTGATTCGGATATCGACTACAATA
>JAGBZD010000088.1 GCA_017628395.1 Paludibacteraceae bacterium
AGTGGCTGAATTGCAAGAGTTTGCTAAGGGTAAGGGCTTCTATGCTACCCTCCAACCATGGGACTGGAGCTTCTACAGCAAGCAACTCAAAGAGGAGAAATATGCTATCTCTGACGACCTGCTCCGCCCATACTTCAAGAAAGAGAATGTGATCGAGGGCGTCTTCGGTTTGGCAAAGCGCCTCTATGGTGTGACCTTCAAGGAGAACAAGAACATTCAAGTATATCACCCAGAGGTGACTGCATACGAGGTATTTGATGCAAAAGGCAAGTTCCTCGCTGTGTACTATGCAGACTTCCACCCACGCGAGGGTAAACGCGGTGGCGCATGGATGAACAACTTCCAAGAGCAATACATGCAGGGCAAGAAGAATGTCCGTCCACATGTAGTGAATGTGATGAACTTCACCCGCGCAACAGATACTAAACCAGCGTTGTTCTCTTACGACGAGGTAGAGACCTTCTTGCACGAGTTTGGTCATGGTTTGCATGGTATGCTCACCCAATGCCAATACGCTGCGCAAAACGGAACCAATGTGCCACGCGACTTTGTGGAGCTTCCTTCTCAATTCAACGAGAACTTCCTCAGCGAGAAAGAGTTCCTTGATACCTTTGCAAAGCACTACGAGACAGGCGCGACTATTCCACAAGAGCTCATCGACAAGATTCAAGCGGCGGCTAACTACCATGTGGCATATGCTTGCGTGCGCCAACTCTCATTTGGTTATCTGGATATGGCATGGCATACGCTTACTGCTCCATTTGAGGTACCAAGTAATTTGACCGCTTCGGAGGCTGTTATCAAGTTTGGTGACAACGCTATGGCATGCGTACAAGTATTGCCATTGGTGGCTGGTACGCAGATGGAGTTTGCGTTTACTCATATCTTCTCTGGCGGCTATGCGGCTGGTTACTATAGTTATAAGTGGTCGGAGTTGTTGGATGCAGATGCTTATTCTGTCTTCCAAGCGGCTAAGGAGAAGAACGGTAGTATTTTCGATAAGAAGGCAGCCGACTTGTATCGCAAGAACATCTTGGAGAAGGGTGGTAGTGCCAAACCAATGGACTTGTACCGCGCTTTCCGTGGTGGCGAACCAAGTATTGATGCGCTGCTCAAACGCGACGGAATCAAAAAGTAAGTGAAGTACTTTAGATAATGTAACGGCTGCCTTTCCTACAGGATTTGCAGCCGTTTTATTTTGTTCGTGGTTTATCACTCAAAAGTGCGTTTTGTTAAGATTGACACCTCTTTTCTTTCTCTTATACCTTGTCTTCTTCCACCGAGAGAACTCCGAGAGACGACCGAGAGAACACCGAAAAAACTCCCTATGACCAAAAGGTGCGTTTTATTAAGATTGACTTCCTAAATAGTTTGACTCCATTCCTAAAAAAGTTGACTGCTTTCCTAAAAAAGTTGACTGCTTTCCTAAAAAGGTTGACTAATCAGTTTTCAAATCACACAAAAAATCACTCATTTCTTGCGCAATTCAAAATAATTCACTACCTTTGCAGTCGCAAAGCAATTGCACACTCGCATGCGAGTAGACATATCGTCGCTCACCGACATAAAACAGGAGGACATATTATAAAAAGCGTTTATTAGCGCTTGTTTTGGCAAACAGAAATCTGGAAACTTTCTAACCAATCCAAAGCAAGAAGGCAGTAAACGCCCTTTGGGATATGACTATCCCGCCGCAGAGCGTCCATGCGTGGACTGCTCTGTTTGGTGGCATTTCATATCGGCGTGGGCGTTGCTTGCTTATTCTTATTGGTAAGGTTTTTCCAGAACCTCTGTTTGAAGAATAAGCAAAGGTAAGGTTCCACGCTTTTTGTATATTTATACTAACGGGGCGTTTGGAGCCGATGTCCCACAAACAACAAAAACATGAAAAAAACAATTCTATTTTCAATGCTCATGACGATATGGGTCCTTTCGTCATGTTCGTCGGCTTCATTTTTAGAGGTTTCTGGAGTTGGATACCAGACTCTACAAATGCAAGAAAGTAACAAAGATTTCTCCGACCAAGCAATCAAAAAAGCACAAATTCTGGTGTATTGTTTGGTAGATAAAAATGGAGAGGTGGAAGTAATGGTCGAGAATAATAGCGATCAGATGATGACTATTGACAGAACAAAGTCTTTCTTCCAAAATCAAAATGATGTTGCCCAAATGTATTATGACCCTACAGTCCAAACTAATACAACATCTGTTACCCATGGAAGTACAACAGGTGTTGGAGTTAACTTAGGCAGCGTAGCTCGCGCTGTGGGTGTTGGAGGAATTTTAGGCACAGCTTTATCTGGTGTAAATGTTGGAGGTAGCAATTCTACAAGTACAACAAATGTAAATACGACTTATACCATTGATCAACCTAAAGTATCAGTACCTCCACATGGTCGAATTTCTATGGGAAGAACATTCCAAATGCAAGGAGTAGGTAGAAGTTTTTTACATTCTGCAGTTACAGAAAGTCCGTTAGATGTGAATAATTCTTTCTCCAATTCTAACACTTACGCTGCAAGTAATATAGGTATTTCTTACTCTCTTGATAAT
The DNA here is from genome assembly GCA_017628395.1 of Paludibacteraceae bacterium. GTDB lineage: Bacteria > Bacteroidota > Bacteroidia > Bacteroidales > Paludibacteraceae > Colicola. The sequence goes on from JAGBZD010000088.1 coordinate 2,554, forward strand.
GAAACTACTTATCAATTTATTGAAACTCATTTGTTTGCAAATTCTTTATTAGTTGGCAAAGTACGCGAAAAAGGCAAAGTAAATGATGCGTTACGAACCATCTATATAAACAAACCTGATGCACTATTGCAACCTTGGTTCTTGCTTTATTTCGCATCTAAATCAACAAAAGATAATGATAGTAAACTTCAACCATATTCATTTGTAAATTATCAATAAGATTATGAAAACAAAATTAACACTCCTATTTGTAGGAATCCTTTTTGCATTGTCATCTTGCAATGTGACACAAAAAATTACCGTTGTTGGTCGTCCTGGCACCACCATCTATGATACTAATGACAGAATGTTAGGAACAATTGAAAACACAGGTAAGACTACGCTTGAAATTAGTAGAAACAATGGTTATTATGCATTCTTGCAAGCACAAGCACCTGGTTCAAACATTTTGGTACCATTTGCTTTGGATTATCAAGATTGCCGTCGTCAGTTGGGACAAAATATAGGAACATATACAGGAGCAGGATTGGCACTTGTTGGTGCAACTTGCTTGTTAGTCACTGCAATTGCAGGAGCGCAAGGAGATGATGACATTGCTCGAGGATTTGCATTTACAGCACTTGGAGGTATTGGCGCTGGTGCAGGACTAATGTTACCTTGTCTTTTGAGGACTATACCCGACCCCGATTTTAATTATATAAGCACTCAAAAGACAAATGAAGATTTAATCAAATAAATTTATTTAATAACTTTCAAAAACAAACAAACTTATGAAAAAAATGAATTATTATTTGGCTATGTTGTTGATGATAACATTGCCAGTATTATTTACCTCATGTGAGAAGAACCTTTCTGACGATGCTCCTTTCGAAAAACTTATTGTCGGCAAATGGGATTGTACGAGAATGGATTGGGACATGAAATATCAAGGAGAAGAAGAAATCGGTTCTGATTACTTCGATACAGAGGATTGGACTTGGGAATTTGATGGCGAAGAAATCATAATGTATGAAGATAAAGGGGAAGATTATGAGGGAACCTATAGGTATGATATTGAAGGCGATAAGTTATATACAGAGTACGCAACTTTTTATGAGGCGCAGTATTTCAAAATAGCTACACTCGACAAGAGCAAATTGGTACTTGAACTAACATATCACTATGAGGGCGCAACTGCTAAATATACATTTGTTTTCAAGCGTATATAATAACTCTTTCACTAATAAATTTCACCCTGCAAGTCATTTGATTTGCGGGGTGAGTTTTTATATTGCTATTCCCATTGCTTCTCTTCAAGCACTTCTTCAGACAGCCTCCCGTGAAACTCAGAGTGGTAACAGAGTGGTAACCGAGTGGTAAGCGAATATATCGCTGATCGAACAGCACGAAAGCCCACCGATGGTATGGAAATGCGGGCTACTGCCACCCATGCAGCACAAATACACGAAAAACGAGCCCAAAAGTAAACTTTTGCTCGTTTTTCTTGTGTATATGCAAAAAAATCACTACTTTTGCAGTGAATTTGGCGAATTAGGGCATTCGTGAGCCCTGAGCCGTAAACATTTGTAGGTTTATTAAAAAGAAAAACATGATTAAAATTACTTTTCCGGACGGAGGCGTCCGCGAGTACGAGAGCGGAATCACCGCTTACGAAGTAGCTGCAAGCATCAGCAGCCGTTTGGCACAAGACATCCTTGTGGCTAGTGTAAAGGCTCCTAATCAAGAGGAGTGGCAAATCGTAGAACTCAATGCCCCAATCACCGAAGATTGCGACATCAAACTCCACAAGTGGGAGGACAAAGAGGCAAAGCATGCCTTTTGGCATACCTCTTCACACTTGATGGCAGAGGCATTGCAGGAGTTGTATCCTGGCATCCAATTCGGTATTGGTCCTGCTATTGAGAATGGTTTCTACTACGATGTGTATCCTGCTGAGGGACAAACCATCAAGGATAGCGACTTTGCTGCTATCGAGCAAAAAATGGCAGAGCTTCGTGCTAAGAAAGAGCCATTGGTAAAGAAGTCTATTGCTAAGGCAGATGCGTTGGCTGAGTTTGGCGCAAAAGGACAAACATATAAATGCGAGCTCATTAGCGAACTCGAAGACGGACATATCTCTACCTATACACAAGGTGCGTTTACCGACCTCTGTAAGGGTCCTCACCTCGTTTCTACTGAGGCTATCAAAGCTATCAAAGTGCTCAGCTGTGCGGCTGCATACTGGCGTGGCGACGACTCTCGCCCAATGATGACTCGTATCTACGGTATCACTTTCCCTAAGAAAGCGATGTTGGACGAGTACCTGACCCTCCTTGAAGAGGCCAAGAAACGCGACCACCGCAAGATTGGTAAGGAGTTGGAGCTCTTTATGTTCTCCGATATGGTGGGTAAAGGTTTGCCTATCTGGTTACCAAAGGGTACTGCATTGCGTCTCCGCCTTGAAGACTTCCTCAAGAAGATTCAAAAACGCTATGGCTATCAACAAGTAATCACTCCACATATCGGTAATAAGAACTTGTACATCACTTCTGGTCACTGGGATCACTATGGTAAGGACTCCTTCCAACCTATCACCACTCCAGAGGAAGGCGAGGTATATTTGCTCAAACCAATGAACTGCCCTCACCACTGTACAATCTTCAAGAATACGCCTCACAGCTATAAGGATCTGCCATTGCGTATTGCTGAGTTCGGTACTGTTTACCGCTACGAGCAATCGGGTGAGTTGCACGGTTTGACCCGTGTGCGTAGCTTCACCCAAGATGATGCGCATATCTTCTGCCGTCCAGACCAAGTGAAGAGCGAGTTTATCCGTGTGATGGAGATTATTGAGATCATCTTTAAGTCATTGGCATTTGAGAACTTCGAGGCACAAATCTCATTGCGTGACCCTAACAACACTACCAAGTATGTAGGTTCTGACGAGGTATGGGAGAAGGCAGAGCAAGCCATCATCGAGGCATGCCAAGAGAAGGGATTGCCAGCACGCGTGGAAACAGGCGAGGCAGCGTTCTATGGTCCTAAATTGGACTTCATGGTGAAAGATGCCCTTGGCCGTCGTTGGCAGTTGGGTACTATCCAAGTAGACTACAACTTGCCAGAGCGCTTTGACCTGGAGTATGTAGGCGAGGATAACCAAAAGCACCGCCCTGTGATGATTCACCGTGCACCATTCGGCTCAATGGAGCGCTTCGTGGCTGTACTTATCGAGCATACCGCAGGTAAGTTCCCATTGTGGCTCACTCCTGACCAAGCAGTCGTATTGCCTATCTCAGAGAAGAGCAACGAGTATGCCCACAAGGTAAAAGAGATGCTCGAGGCACAAGATGTACGCTGCATTGTGGACGACCGCAACGAGAAACTCGGTCGTAAGATCCGCGATAACGAATTGAAGCGTATCCCATACATGCTCATCGTAGGTGAGAAAGAGGCAGAACTCGGACTCGTCAGCGTTCGCCAACAAGGCGCAGAGGAGAAGGGTCAAATGACTGTGCAAGAGTTTGCTGACATGATCACAGCGACTGTGAAAGAGCAGATGAATGCTTATTAAGCGCTAGCGCTTATAGGACGCTTGCAGAGCAAGCTATAGGACGGCAGCAGAGCTGCCTATAGGACGCCGCAAGCGGCTTATAGGTTATAGGCAAGAAATATAAAAAGACGAGGGTTGTTCCTCGTCTTTTTATATTATTTGTTTTATTACTCAACTCACCGTATGTGTGAACAAATCATCACGCTCTTGCGTTTGAATCCAATGGTAGAACTTATGGTCCATGCTCACTGGCGGAGCAATCAAATTGATAGTGTTTTGCTTTATATTGTCGAATACGCGGATGTGCATAGGTATATTTCCGTGATGCGCTTCGCACAATTCTGCCAACTCATCAATCAGTGCTGGCTGAATATTCTCAATTGGTAAGTCTATGGTTATTTGCTTCACATGCTTGTGGGCATCGCTGATAAGTTCTACTTGTTGCACTGCCAATTCATATTCCGCTTCTTGTAATGGTTTGGGCTTGAACCAACGCTGATTGGCACCATACTGCTGAATAATACCAGTCAGGAAGACATACACATTGGGTTTGAGCAGACTTGCAAATTGCTTGTAAGCCTCGCCAAAGAGGGTGAACTGGTAACTACCCGAGTAGTCCTCAATGGTATATCTGCCGTATGGGTTGCCTTTGCGGGAAGTAGCGTCTTCTGCTTCTACTACGATACCGCCAAAGAAGAGAGGACGGTTCTCATGCTGTTGTATCCATTGATTAGGTTCAATCTTCTCTGTCTCTTCGTCTCCTTCCGCATCGTTGTTCTCAGTAACGGGCGCATTGGTTCCTGCTGTGCGTGCTTCGGGTTTGCGCCATGTATCAAATTGGGTGAGCTCTGCAGCGGTGATTGTGCATATGTCGCGCACTTCAAATTCCCACTCATCCAGCGGGTGGGCAGAGAGGAAAATGCCAATCAAGTTCTTCTCTTTGTTGAGTCGTTCTATTGCCGACCAACGAGGTACTTGTGGAAGCTCAGGCAACTGAATATCAATGCCTCCGCCACCACCTAAATCACCGAAGAGGGATAAACTATTTGCTGTTTGGTCTTGCTGATACTTGTTGCCAAAGCGAATGAGTACATCCAAGAAATTTTCACCTTTGGAGTTCATGCCCAGCAGTTGTTCGCGATAGGTACTATCAAAGCAATCAAAACCACCTGCCAGTGCGAGACTCTCGATGGTCTTTTTGTTGCATGCTTGCAGATTGACGCGTTGTACGAAGTCGAAGATGTCCTTGTATTTGCCGTTCTTCTCGCGCTCTTGGATAATGGCTTCCACAGCTCCTTCGCCTACGCCTTTCACGCCACCCAAACCAAAGCGCACATCGCCGTTCTTGGTGACGGTGAAGTTCAAGCCCGACTCATTGACATCGGGTGGCAAGACAGACATGCGCATGGCTTTGCACTCGTCCATGAACTTCGTTACATCCTTGATGTCGTCTTTCGCCACGGTCAAGTTGGCTGCCATAAACTCGGCAGGGTAGTGGGCTTTGAGGTAAGCGGTCTGGTATGCCACCCATGAGTAGCATGCGGCATGCGATTTGTTGAAGGCATAGGCAGCAAATTTCTTCCAGTCTGCCCAGATCTTCTCTAGGGTTTTCTCATCATGTCCGTTGCTCTTGCCTCCGTTGATGAATTTAGGTTCTAGTTCGTTGAGAAGTGCTTCAATCTTCTTACCCATCGCTTTACGCAACTGGTCACTCTCACCACGAGTGAAGTTGGCAAGCAAACGCGATAGCAACATCACCTGCTCTTGATATACCGTCACACCATAAGTGTCCTTGAGGTATTTCTCCATTACAGGAATATCGTATGTCACGGGCTCCAGACCATGTTTGCGCTTGATGAACTGCGGGATATAGTCCATAGGTCCTGGACGATAGAGTGCGTTCATAGCAATGAGGTCACCCATGACGGTAGGTTTGAGCTCCTTCATGTACTTGCGCATACCAGCCGACTCAAACTGGAAGACACCGATGGTGCGTCCCTCTTGGAAGAGTTTGTAGGTCTCCGCATCGTCTTTTGGCACATGGTCAATGTCCACATCTATGCCGTGGCGCAGCTTGATATTCTTGAGGCACTCTTTGATGATAGTCAGGGTCTTGAGTCCGAGGAAGTCCATTTTGATAAGACCCACATTCTCCACCACATGTCCGTCGTATTGCGTCACGAGAATGCGTTGCTTGGAGTCTTTATCTTCGACGGTACTCAGTGGCGCATATTTGGTGAGGTCATCCGCACCGATGATGACACCGCAGGCGTGGATACCCACTTGGCGCACGGTGTTCTCCAACTGCTGTGCATAGTTGAGCATGGAGGCAATCTCGGGTTCGCCGCCATTGACGAGGTCTTTGAGTTCGGCTACATACTTATAGCAGTTCTTGAGATTGACTTTGGGCGATTTGCCTTTCTCGTCTTTGATGTTATCGGGGAAGCCGCGTTCGGGGATATAACTCTTGATTTCATTGACACGAGCGAGTGGAACGCGCTGTACGCGTCCTACATCGGCAATAGCGGATTTAGCCGCCATAGCACCATAGGTGATGATATGTGCCACGCGTGTCTTGCCATACTTCTCCGTCACCCAGTCCAGCACCTTGGCGCGACCCGCATCGTCGAAGTCGGTATCAATATCGGGTAGGGATATACGGTCGGGGTTGAGGAAACGCTCGAACAGCAGGTCATACTCCAGCGGGTCGAGGTCGGTGATGCGAAGGCAGTATGCCACCACCGAACCTGCGGCACTACCACGACCCGGACCTACGCTCACGCCCAACTCCTCGCGGGCGGCGCGAATGAAGTCCATCACGATGAGGAAGTAGCCCGGGAAACCCATGGTCTTCATGATGTGCAACTCGAAGTTGATGCGCTCCTCTTGCTCCTCTGTGAGGGTTTCGCCATAGCGTTGGTGCGCACCGATATAGGTGAGATGGCGCAGGTAGTCTGCCTCCAACTTAATACGGTATAGGCGGTCGTAGCCACCAAGGGTCTTGATTTTCTTCTCGGCTTGCTCTTGGCTGAGTACGACATTGCCATGCTCGTCGCGGGTGAACTCATCAAAGAGGTCTTGCTCGGTGAACTGGGCGTGGTAGGTCTCCTCTGTACCAAAGTCTTCTGGAATAGGGAACTTAGGCATGATAGGTCCTGAGTCGATGGAGTAGGTCTCTATCTTATCCACGATCTCCTGCGTATTGCTGATGGCTTCGGGTAGGTCAGAGAAGATAGCAGCCATTTCTTCGGGTGTCTTGAGCCACTCCTGCTTGGTGTAGAACATGCGGTCGTTGTCGTCCACAAAGTGGTTGGTGCTCAAGCAGATGAGACGGTCGTGCGCTTCGGCATGCTCTTCTTCGACGAAGTGCACATCGTTGGTGGCTATGATTTTGACATTGTGCTTGCGTGCTAATTGTACCAGCACTTCGTTGACCATTTTCTGTACTTGGTAGGTATGTTGGTCGGCACGAGGTTTGTCTGTCTGGTGGCGTTGCAACTCGATGTAGTAGTCCTCGCCGAAGAGCGCCTTGAACCATTCGATGGTTTGTTCGGCTTCGGTGAAGTCCTGATTGTGGAGGCCTTGCATGACCTTTTGTGGCAACTCACCACCTAAGCAGGCGGAGCAGCAGATGAGTCCCTCGTGGCACTCTTGTAGCAACTCCTTATCTATACGCGCGGTGCGATAGAAACCATCGATGAAACTTTGGCTGGTGAGTTTGCACAGGTTGAGGTATCCCGTCTTGTTCTTTGCCAAGAGGATAAGGTGCCAACCGCTCATGTCCACCACCTGGGCTTTGCCTTCGGCGTTGGTGACTTTGTAGTCTTTGTCTTGCATCAAGCGTCCGCGGCGCGCGCAGTACGCCTCAATGCCAACGATGGGCTTGAAGGGAATGAACTCGGTGCCTTCTTCTTCGGCTTTGGCTTTGAGTTTGCCGTTGGCTTTCTTGCAGCAGTCGAGTAACTCCTTGATACCATACATATTGCCGTGGTCGGTAAGGGCAATAGCGGGCATGCCAACGCAAATGCTCTTATCCACGAGGTCTGCCACCTTGCTCATGCCGTCAAGTACGGAGTAGTGCGAGTGAACATGTAAGTGCGTAAAATTCATAGCTCTAATAAGTACGATAATTTTTGCAAAAGTACTGAAAAAAAATGAATTATACAAATTTTATTTGTAAAATTAGTAGATAAATTTGCGTATGTCACAATAAATCACTACCTTTGCAGCCGAAAAATTATAATCAAATGAAACGAACACTTTTCTTTTTCCTTTTTGCCAGCATGCTGCTTGGAGCGCAGGCTGTTTCACCTTCGGGTACGCTTCCCGTATTGTATATTCAAACGGAGAACAATGCTCCTATCGTGAGCAAAGATGACTACATCAATGCCACTTACTACCTTGATAACAAGGAATTGAGCGACTATCTGAGTATAGGCTCGAAATCGGAACCTTTGACCATGGAAATCAAAGGTCGTGGTAACTACTCTTGGACAGGCTTTGACAAGAAACCTTATCGCATCAAACTGGCTGAAAAGCAACCATTGTTAGGCATGAATAAAAGCAAGCATTTTGCTCTCTTGGCGCATGCTGATGATAGCAACGACAGAAAGGGTTTCATGCGCAATGCCGTGGGTTTTGAGTTGAGCAAGTTGATAGGCATGACCTATACCCCAGAAGCCAAACCATTGGAAGTGGTGCTGAATGGCGATTATATTGGTCTTTATTTCCTTACCGAGCATATCCGCGTGGACAAGGACCGCGTGAATATCGTGGAGCAAGAAGATGAGGAGACCGATAGCGAGGCTATCACTGGCGGCTGGCTCGTGGAAATTGACAACTATGACGATGATCCGCATATTACTATCAAGGAGGGTGGCAAAACCACTATGTGGATTACCTATAAAACCCCAGAGGTGTTGTCCTATCAGCAAGAGCAGTATCTGATCCAACAAATGAAGTTGATAGATAACTTGGTTTATGGTAACAAGAACTCAAATGAGTTGTGGAATTACCTTGATATGGACGCATTGGCGAAGTTCTATATCGTGCAAGAACTGACCGATAACTATGAGAGTTTCCATGGTAGTTGCTATTTGCACAAGCAGATAGGAGCGAACGAGAAATGGCACTTTGGTCCAGTATGGGACTTTGGTAGTTCGTTCAACCGCGACAAATCGCAGTACATGTACCAAGGTGATGTATGGCACAATCACTGGATTCCAGAGATTTGCAAGTTCCCTGCTTTTATGGAGCGCGTGAAAGAGATTTGGAACGAGTTCTATAACGGAAATTACAACAATATTTATAGTTTTATAGATACGCATGAGAACCTAATCAAGCAAGCAGCCGTGAAAGATAAAGAGCGTTGGGGGCAGTATCATGGTAGTCAAACTATTTCAACCTATATTGACCGCACCACTGAGGTTTTGCGCAAAAATGCAGCATGGCTTAATGAGCAATGGAAAACCAGCGGTAATACGGGTGGTAATGACAACCCTGGTGGCAATGAGGGTGGAGGCGATAATGAAGGTTCGCTCAGCGAAGTCACCAGTATGTATGTATGGGTGAATGGTCAGTCCGTGGAATATCCTATAGCGCAAGTAGATAGTATTACTTTTGCGAAGAAAGAGGGTATTATTATTAAGGTGAAGGTACCTGAGTCTTGGTCAGATGTTTATGTATATATATGGGATACTGAGGGCGTTAAAGCGGGTGAGTACAAGGCAAGTAAACAGGGCGATTGGTATGTATATACTTATTTCGGCAAGGAACTGAATATCATCTTCAAGCAAGGCGAGAAATGGACTGGTCATCCTAATCAATCAGAGGATATTTATACCACCAAGAGTGCTTGCTACGTCCTGACGCAAGAGGGAGATGAGAAGGCCCAATTTGTGGAGGTGGATTGCGAGTGAGTGTTTAGTGGCATGGCATATGAAAAAGGCGAGCGGGTACTCGCCTTTTTTGTTTATTGGCTTCCTGTATCTGGCTGCCAGTGTTTGATATCCAGTTGCCTCTAAACAGGTTATTTACTCAGGATCTCCTCTATCTCTGCCTCGTTGAGGTTGCGGCCTACAATGATGCCCTCTTTGTTGATGAGGATAGTAGTAGGAATAGCAGAGATACCGTACTTGTCGCATGGGTTGTATGGCTCTGTGCGTTGGTCGCGGATATGCTGCCATGGCAACATGTCCTCTTCAACGGCTTGCAACCATGCAGCCTCGTCCTTATCGCAACTAACGCCCAAAATCTCCAGTTTGCCCGATGGGTGATAGGAGGTATAGAGCTCCTTGAGGGCAGGCATCAATCGGCGGCATGGACCGCACCATGAAGCCCAGAAGTCCACCAATACATATTCGGTCTTGCCGACCAATTCGCTCAGTGCCAACGGTGTGCCGTCTGCCTTCAGCGATACGATGTCAATGTATGGATTGCCCGCTGAGGTGAGCAACTCAATTCGGTATTCCTTGTACACGAGCTTGAGGAGAGGTTTCTCCCAACGCTCTACTGGAATGGCTGCAATGAGCTCGGCTTTCTGCTCAGGGGTGAGCATATAGAAGTGTGACAAGACGATAGAATCACTGGTGAGGTCCTCAATGTTCTCCATCAAGAGGGTATAACCGTCTGTGATAAAGCCCTCAATGAGTGAGTCTTTCGCAGCACGGTCTTCTACGGTTTCCAACTGTGCTTCCAAATCGTTGTACATGTCGATGTACTGCTCGTATGCCGTTTTCTTGGGCGTACACGCTACGAGGCATGCTAATGCCAATAGCGAAATAAAAATCTTTTTCATATAGTTCTTTGCCTTTACGCTTTACGCATTTACTCTGCATTTGCCAATGGGCTGGCTTGTGTGTAAACGCGTGCTGCGAGTTCTTGGTCGAGTTGGTAGAGACCATAGCCGTTGTCGCCTACCATGCGGAACTTATTGACAAGGTCGGTAGCGTTCTCCTCTTCCTCTACTTGCTCGTCCACGAACCAGTTGAGTCGGCTTTGGAGGGCGAAGTCTTTCTCCTCTACGGCGAGTGCCATGAGGTTGTTGATGAGGGCAGTCACTTTGCCTTCGTGCTCAAGGGTGTGTTGGAAAGCAGCGAGTGGGGAAGCCCATTCGGTGTCCACAGCAGCGATTGGCTCCAGCAGAACGCGACCACCACGGCTTTGCAGGTAGTTGAAGAGTATCATAGCGTGGTCTTGCTCCTCTTTGAATTGGATAGCAAACCAGTTAGCGATACCTGGGTAGCCTGCATCTTGGCAGTACGCTGACATACTCAAATAAAGATAAGCCGACCATAATTCGGCATTGATTTGGGCATTGATAGCCGCTTCGAGTTTCTTAGAAATCATAATCTATAAAGGTTAAAAAATGTTTTAATAATTTGAAAAGTTCTAAATGATTAAGCACAAAAACTGTGCCATTACATGCGCAACTTGAAGCCCGAAAGAATGGTATCGGGTTTGAAGTGGAAGACACTTGCCATCTCGCCTGCCATACAGAAACCACAGACACGGCATTGCTCTGTACCATAACCAAGGCATAGGCTGCGGCTGCCGTCGGTATAGATGAAGTTGGTAACAAAACACTCTTTGCCCAATTCAATCTCGCCCAAAGCATTGCGCTTCATGAGTTTTAATCCCGAACGAGAGTTCATAATAGGATAGCCCTTTTTCTTATAGTCAAGCACTTTGTCAATCAATTCTGCTTTCTTCTCTGGTGGCAGCATCAGGTATTCCGTGCCAGGGTAGGGAGTATGGAAATTGATAGAAATCTGCTCAATAGCAGGGTTGTTCTTGGCATACTCCATAGCCGCATCCAGCGACTCGTGGTTGAGGGAATTGACTACCATATTCACACAGATATGTTTGAAACCCGAATTACGAATATTCTCTTCTAAGCGTGCGAATGAGCCTTCTCCGCGTATGCGGTCGTGGTATTCGCCTACACCGTCCATGCTTACCCAGATAGATTGCGGACGAATCCATGAGAAATCCTGCTGCGCATTGGTGGTGACAGTGATAGAGAAGAAACCAATCTCCAGCGCAGCGTCAATGAGGTCGTTGATGGTGCGATCGCCCTCTTTCCACAGCGTGGGTTCGCCGCCTTCGAGGTCGATGAAGCGTGAGCCGAGCTCGTAGGAGTAGCGCATGTCGGCCACAATATCTTCAAAAGTGCGTTGTTTATATCCCGCACTGCCATACACGGAGCAGTGCTTGCAACGCAGATTGCATTTGTCGGTGATAAAAAGAACTGTCTGCAATGGCGCGCGGCGACCAAAAAAACGCGCACGGAAGAACCATTGACCCAGATAGATGTAGTGTGCTAAAAGTTTGATTGGATTCATAGAATTGTATATTTGGCTGCAAAATTACAAAAAAAAATGTACATATACAAACAAAACTTGCATATATGCAATTTTTGTTGTACCTTTGTGGCTGAAATTAGCATAATAGATAGATATAATCACCATTAAAATAGGAATAAAAATGAAACATTTATCTTTAATTCTTGCATTTAGCGCATTGAGTTTGTATGCTGGTGCACAAGATGTTGCAGCAGTGAGCGATTCGATTGATGGATTTCGCTTTACAACCGTGGATAGCATTGCTATTACACCCGTGAAAGACCAAAATCGTAGTAGTACCTGTTGGAGTTATTCTACAATAGGTTTTCTGGAGAGTGAACTCTTACGCATTGGTAAAGGCGAATATGACCTGAGTGAAATGTTTGTTGTGCATCATACTATGTTGGATCGTGCAGAGTATTCTGTGCGTATGTACGGTACTGCTGAGTTCGCTCCTGGTGGTTCGGCATACGATGTGATATACTGCTTGAAAAACTATGGTCTTGTACCACAAGAAGCTATGCCCGGTATTGAATATGGTCGCACACCCGCCGACACCTTGCCCGTTCACGCAGAATTGGATGCTGTGGCAGGAGGCGTAGTGAAAGCTGTGACGAATAGCGGACTGAAAAAACTGACCCCCGTATGGAAAAAAGCCCTCACCGCCGTATATGACACTTATCTGGGCGAATGTCCAAAGACCTTTATATATAATGGCAAGGAATATACGCCAACATCGTTCGCAGAAGAATTGGGATTGAACGCGGATGACTATGTGAGCATCACCAGTTACACCCACCACCCATACTACACCACCTTCGCCCTTGAAGTACCTGACAACTGGCGTATGGACCAGATGTACAATGTGCCAATGGATGAAATGATGGCAATCATTGACAACGCACTTGCCAATGGTTACACCTTGGCATGGGGTGCTGATGTGAGTGAGATTTGTTTCACACGCAAGGGTATAGGTGTTGTTCCTGAAGAAGAGAAAGCTGCTGATCTTATGGGTAGCGATGCGGCTCGCTGGTTGGGACTTTCGGCTACCGATAAACGCGAAGAACTGACCAAAAAACCATTGCCAGAGAAGACCATCACCCAAGAGATGCGCCAAGCAGCATATGATAGTTGGGAGAATACCGACGACCACGGTATGCAAATATTTGGTACTGCCAACGACCAAAACGGCAAACGCTACTACATGGTGAAAAATTCATGGGGCACAAAGAAAAGTGAATACAAGGGTATTTGGTATGTGTCGGAAGCATATATGCAATACAAAACGAACGATGTGCTTGTTCACAAAAATGCTATTCCAAAAGAGATTCGAAAGAAACTCGGAATCAAATAATTACATAAAAAAAGCAGTCACAAAGACTGCTTTTTTATTTCGAACTTGTGGTATCTTTGCTGAGTTGTGACCATTGCTTGAACCCATAAATGCAATTGGCACACCAAAAAGCATATTGGACAGCCATACAATAGTTCTCTGCTCGCAACCACATGATAACAGCCAATATATCCACAACTAACCACAGATACCACTGCTCGCGATAGGCAAGTATCATGAGTAGTTGTGCGGCAATAGCAGGTATGGTGGTGAAAGCATCCATATAAGGTTGCGGGTCATCTGTGTAGTTGTTCAATAGCCAACCAGTAAAAATAGATAGCAGCAGAAGAACGATACTAAGCAATAGCAGAAGCGAACTTGATAGACGGCGTGTCTGCACTTGCAACGAATTGCTCGACAGACGGTTATGCCAACAATATACGCCGTAAACCATAGTAATAAAATAATAGACATTCATTGCAATCTCCGCATAGAAGCGCTCCAAGCAACACAGATAGGTATAGGTGGCAACCTGCGCAAAGCCAAAAACGAAGGTCAGGATATTACCTTGCGCACCTAATACTACGGAGCAAACACCCAAGAGTCCGCTGACTAACGACCAAGGATTGTCATCTGGCAAGAAAACAAAAGTAAATACTTGTATCAGCAATCCTAATACAAGGAAAGTCCATGTGGTACGCGATATAGAGATACGCCAAGACATATCTTATTTCTTTTTATTGTTTTTTCCGATTAGCGTACGCGGTTTAGACTCTACTTGTGGAATAGCAAGGTGGTCGAAACTCTCCTCAAAATCCCAATTAGCGCGCAGTTTGAGTTTGGATGGGAAATAATAGACAGGTTCTGGTTGTCGCTTCGTGAGCCAATCGCCCGTAGTCCATTGTTTGTCGCCGTTATAGTCAATATATAGGCGCATATAATAGGTGGTAGGAGCTAAATACTCAAACTTTGTGCCTTCTTCTTTGGCAGGCAATTCACGCAGTACCTCATCTTTTTCGTTGAGTATTTGGATACGAGCACGAGCATCAAAGTGCTCCATTTTAACCAATAGTGATGAGTACTCATCCAATGATTTAAGTGTTAATTTATATGCTGTGGAATCATTGCATTTGCCATAAATATCTTTCATGGCTGCGGAGTCAAGCGTTAATACATAAGAACCTAATGGCTCCAATGCTGCAATGACAAGCATTGTTTGATGCAACGAATCGTGCGACTGCAACTGAATATTAATCGGCTTGAAAATAGTATCTACTTTTTGGGTTAAATGCATCTTCTCCACATGTATAGAATCCAGTGGGAATGGAGAATGGATACGAATCGTGTCGTAAATCTCAAATTTAGAGGATGCATTGGTTTTGAGTGCTAATTTGCGCTCTTGTTTCTTTCGTTGTGTAGCTTCCCATGCTTTCTCCGACATACGAGGACGGCGGTAAACTGCTATAACCGTGTCTGTTTGCGGAATTAAGTTGTATAGCGAATCGGATATAAGATAGGTCATCTCTAAATAGATACTATCTTGTGAAATAGCCATAGAATCGGTGAGCCAATAGGTGATTGTATCGTAAGTAGCATTGGTTTGCAAGAGTGCATAATCCATCCAATCTACCCATGCCGAATCCAATACCACAGAATCCAATGCCACTGTCTGTATTGTAGTATCGCACTCCAATGGTGATAAAGAGCGAATCAATGGCATGGAATCTTGTCGCGCCGAGAAAATAAGCGTAAAAGCATGTGGTTCCTCGCGATAAACTCCTTTGAAGTAATGTCGTTGTTTATTCTCTTCGAAATACCACATCACCAATGTATCGGGCAAGAAGAATGTGCGAGTGGTGGTTATAATGGTATCAATTTGTTGGGTAAAGAGCGTATCTTTGGTTACAGCATCAATGCCCAAGGTATCGCGCCAAATCGTATCTTGCACCTCGTGCCTTTCCCAATAGGGGATGACCGTGGAGTCTGCAAAAGCCAAAGCTTCTCCAGGTTGGTAGAGATAATCACGACTAATATCATTGAGCACATATAGACGATATACTCCATCGCGCATGTTATGAATTGTAAAATAGCCTTCTTCATCCGAACGCGTGATACGCGCAAAAGGCATCGTATTTAAGGCTGTATCACTGAGATTGCTATGAATACCGACCAAAAGATCGGGCATAGGATTCAGGTTCTTCGCATCATATACTCTACCTGAAATAGCCAATGAATCGATCACATCTCCAGTGGAAAACGAAAATACATAGTCATATAGTGGCGTTTTTTCGTTGTAATCACAAATAGCAGCACCAAAATCAATGGTATAAGTAGTGGAATCTATAAGCTCCTCTTGGAACTGCACAGACAATGTCTTACCAATAGCTTTTACCTCTGGCGGGGTTTGTTGAGGGGGAGAGATAATGACATTTTTTTGTACATCACTTAGTTGTATGTACTCGTCAAATTGTATCTCAATGCGTTTGCTTGCAAAATTGAGTGCGCCATTTAGAGGCGTTTCTTTGACAACAACAGGAGGTATCGTATCGCGTGGCCCGCCCTGTGGTCCTGCGCCACGATTTGCACAAGCCGAACAACATAATAAGACCACGATAAAAATATATAGTGTGAATGAGCGAATAGACATGATTAAATGCAATTTCATATTGTTATTTTAAGGTAAGGGTTTACATTCATATCCTTGACTCTGTAACCATTCGATAGCCAAAGGAAGAAGTTGGAGCATTCGATCCTTGGATTTCAAGGAATCGTGCAGCGTGATGATACTACCATTACGCGTGTAATGTTGAATGATAGATAGCATGTGTGCTGTATCATACCGAGAGTTGTAGTCATGTGTCAGTACATCCCACAGGTAGATTGTATGACCTGTACGAAGCAACTGTTTTTTTTGCGAATACTTCATTCGTCCGTGGGGCGGACGGAAACGATGTGTATGCAATATCGTATTTGCTTTCTCTGTATCGGAAAGATATTTTTCTGTACAGACTTTGCAGCCTCTTAGGTGGTGGAAAGTGTGATTACCAATGGCGTGTCCTTCAGCTCGTACGCGGGCTAACAAATCAGGATAGCGTTCGGCATTTTCTCCTACCATAAAAAAAGTGGCTTTTACCTTATATTGTGCTAATATATCCAGCACTTGGGGCGTACATTCAGGTATAGGACCATCGTCGAAGGTTAGATATACAACCTTCGACGATGGGTTCATTCGCCATGTTACACCGCCATATAGGCGTTGTAACCATGTTGGGAATTGATATAATAGCGAAAAAAACATGTTTGTTTATTCGCCCCAAGCCAATGCAGATGCACCTAATACGGCAGCGTCAGCCTCTTTTAAGTCAGAGAAGAGCACTTGCACCTTATTGCGCCACAAAGGCAATACATTGTCATTCATGGCTTTGACTACAGGATCAAGAATCCAGTGACCAGACTTGGTAAGTCCGCCGAACATGACGATCGCCTCTGGTGCGCTGAATGCGATGAAGTCTGCCAATTGTTGACCAAGGATAGTGCCAGTGTAGTCAAAAATCTGTTTTGCTATCTCATCACCTTGCTCAGCTGCGTCAAATACATCCTTAGAGGTAATAGCATCAATATCTAAGTTGCGGAGCAAAGTTTCCTTGGCAGTAGAAGAGATGATCTCTTTAGCAGTGCGTGCTACGCCAGTAGCTGATGCGTATGCCTCCAAGCAGCCTTTCTTGCCGCAGTTGCAAGGACGGCCTTCCTCGCCGCGCACTGCGCATGTGTGACCCAACTCACCTGCAAAACCGTCGTGACCATATACCACCTTGCCATCTACTACGATACCCGAACCTACACCTGTACCAAGGGTGATCATAATGAAGTTCTTCATACCTTTAGCAGCACCATAGGTCATTTCGCCCATAGCAGCAGCGTTAGCATCGTTGGTAATCTTGCATGGCAAACCAAAACGGTCGGACATGATTTGTGCAAATGGAATAGATTGCCATGGCAAGTTCATTGCGCCCTCAATCATACCAGTGTAGTAGTTGCCATTAGGCACACCAGCACCAATACCGCGCACTTGCTCGAAGCCACCCAATGGCTCAATAATCTTCTCTGCTTCTACATACAAAGCATTGACATAATCGTTGATGTCTGGAAATGCTTGTGTTTTAATGGAAGTGCGAGCCAAAACATGACCACGCGCATCTACTACGCCCAATACGGAGTTGGTTCCTCCCATATCAAGACCCAATACATAAGGTTTCTTTTGCATAATTGTTTTATTATTAGTTAGTTGTAAGTTAATTATTCTGTAGGAATATCTTTATTTACATTTTTGCTACCTATTAAAGCATAGAAGAGGATGTACAATAATCCGATGATAGGTACAATGTATGAAATCAGATAGTTGGTGTGATCTGCCAACAAGTTTTGGAAGAACGGCAAGATACCACCTCCACAAACCAATGCCATGAAGATACCGCTGGCAGCTGGTGTGTATTTGCCCAATCCTTCGGCTGCGAGGTTGAAGATTGCACCCCACATTACGCTGGTCATTAGACCGCAAAGGAACATGAGAATCATGCTCACGGGCAATTCAATACCTTTGAATGTCACTACCCATGTTTCTGGGAAGAACATCACGCATACTAACATAGCAATAGCCAAACCAGATACTGTTGTTAGCATTGCTTTACTGCTTACTTTGCCACCTACAGCTCCGCCCAACAGACGACCGAACATCATCATCAACCAATACAAGCCCACTATGGTACCCGCAATGGCAGGACCTACAGCTGGATTGTTGGACATATATAGGTTGGCTGTATTAGGAATACCTACTTCTACGCCAACATAGAAGAATATAGCCACTGCGCCAAGTACAAAGTGGCGGAAAGACAATGGACTATGTTTGTCTTTCTGACCTTTTGCCGCTGCGCGTTGTTCGGCAGTCTCTATATGTGGCTCTGGAATCTTGGTTAGTGAGATGATTGCAAAAGCAAGTAAGAAAATCAACATTGCAGCTAACATGGCAGGAGCAGCGTCACCCACATTTGCATTTGCTGCAGTTCCTCCTATCAAATAACCCAAGATAATAGGTGCTAATGTACCTCCGATAGAATTGCAAGAGCCACCAAACTGAATCAATTGGTTTCCGCGTTTACCCCCACCACCAAGGGTATTGAGCATTGGGTTTACTACGATATTTAGCAAACACATGGAGAAACCTGCGATGAAAGCGCCCAATACATACACGCCGAAGCTCTCTGCATAGCCACTCAACCATTGTACGCCTACGCCTACAAAACCTACGGATACAGCCAAAAGCGAAGTGAACTTATAGCCCTTGCGCTTTAGGATTACACCTGCAGGAATACCCATAACAGCGTATGCGATAAAATTCGCCAATGTACCTAATTGTGCCATTGCGTTGCTGGCACCAAACTGTGTTTTTACAATTACGCCCATTGAACCTGCAAAGTTAGTCACGAACGCAATCATGAAGAATAATAAGAACATCACCACGATAGGGAGGATGTTGGATTTGTTGTTTGTCATAATAAATAGATTTTATTGTTTATAAATTGTTTTGCAAAAATAGCATAATGCGATGGTGCAAATGCTCGTTGTTATGTGGTTTGCGAATGGAATGGTTGTCATCCACATACAGTTGCATCTCGAACTGCTTACCCGCCTTGACCAGCGCGTCGGTATATAACAATGTATTTTGCGCATGTACATTGTCGTCTGCTAATCCGTGTACCAATAACAGATTACCCGTTAAGTCACCAGCCATCTTCATCAGGTCGGTACCCTCATAGCCAAACTCATTCACCTGTGGGCGACGCATAAAACGCTCAGTATATGCGGAGTCATACAATCGCCAATTGGTTACAGGCGCAATCGCTATACCACATTGCCAAACCATCTCTTGCTGCTTGCTCAGGCACATCAGTGTTTGGTAGCCACCATAACTCCAACCGCAGATGGCCATTCGATTGCCATCCACATAGGGCAAAGTCTTGAGGTATTTTGCTGCACTAATCTGATCTTCAGCCTCTTTTACACCCAACTGCATGTATGTCGCATTGCGCCACTCTCTGCCACGGCAACCAGTTCCGCGACCGTCCACATTCACTACCAGATAACCCGCATCTGCCAAGGCATAACCGAAGCGTTTGCGCCAGTTGTTCAGTACGCGCTGACTGGTAGGACCACTATATTGCAGCATCACGACAGGATACTTCTTGGTAGCATCAAAATCTTTAGGCAATATACGCCATGCATTCAACACATCGCCACGCTCGGTGGTGATAGTGAAGAACTCCTTCTCATTTACGCCCAATGCTTGCCATGCTTGTAGAATAGAGTCGTTTTCCAACACCGTGCCTTTAACCTCTAATCGCTCACCTTTAATCTCACACAAAGTGTAACGATGAGGTGTGTCTGTGCTGTGGAAGCAATCAATATAGCGTTTCCAATCGTTGGAGAAATACAGATTATGCGTACCTTCGCCTTGGGTGAGTAGGGTAGTGGTTCGCTTTTTGACATTTAACGCATAGCACTGTCTGGTCATGGGGGTCGGTGCAGCTTGGTAGTATAGTGTTTGCGTACCCTCATTGTAACCATATATATCGGTAATATCGCGTTCTTCTGGAGTCAGCAATCGTTGTTCAATGCCTTGTGATGAATATAGATATGCCTGTGTATAACCGCCTTTTTCGCTCACTACAATCACACGATTGTCGCTCAACCATTGCCACTTATCAAAGAGCTCGTAGTTTATAAAGAACTTTTTGCTCTCTTCTTTGTAGAAAGGATGGCATATCGTAGATTTAGGATTACCTTTCAGCACCTCCATTTTATTTTGGTCACGGTTCAAGTGCAGCAGCACTATTTCGCTCATTTTCTCGTCTGTTTTACTTTTTCCGCTTGCCGCTTGCAATGCTGTCCAACGAATACGAGGTATATAACCATTCATGTTGTCAGGCAATTGCATTGTGCGAATGGTCTTGTAGTGTATGTCATAAACACATACCGTGGCGGTGGCATTGTGTTCACCCGCTTTGGGATAACGCAAACTATGTAACTTAGGATATGATTGATTGTCAGAGTTTTCTGTGGTGTCTAAGTATGTTTGCCATTCGAAGTGGGGAACATCTGCCTCATTCAACCGAACAAAAGCCACTTGCTTATTGTCGGGCGAAAAAGCAAATAAGCAAGTGATGCCAAATTCTTCTTCGTACAGCCAATCGGATATGCCATTGTATAATTCTTCGGAACCATCTGTAGTGATTGCAACCTCTGTTTTGAAATCTACCTTATATATATATAGGTTATTGTCAGCCTTTGCATACACCACATATCGACCATCCGACGATAATTGGGCATCTCGCACTGCTTGATCGCCCAATCGGATGGTGTCATTTTTGCGGGTGTCTATGAGGTAATAATTCGCAAAGAACGAGTGGCGAAAAAGTTGTTGCTTGTTTTCGTATTCTAAGCGATACTTTTTGGTGTTGTCGCTATCTGTTCCATTTAACACACTATCAATTTCCGACAACGACATTGTGCGTGCATCATAATGTCGCATTATATCCATCAACCTATCAGCATAAATTGGAGCTGAAAGTAATAGAAATAAAAAACAAAAATAAATATATCTCATCGTATTTCCTAAAAATCGCGCAAAGGTAATAAAAAAAAAGAAATTATGCAAGAGTTTTTAATTTTTATTGTATCTTCCGTTGTGTATTATTTGCTAATAACCATTTGTTTTTTACCATTTTTAATCTGTAGTATGTAATTTCCAAAGTATATTTGGTATGTGCCATTGGTTGTATAATCGGTTGATTCGAAAATGTTTTCTACATTGTCAAACTTACCAAAAGGCCAAGAAGTGAACAAAATGCGTTCTGCTGGAAATAATATCACGCCTTCTTTGTTTAACAATGATAGGTTGATTAAATGCGCACAAGCTACATCGTCCATAATGTAGAACATACGGTCGTAGATGTCATCTCTGTAGTAAAAACCAAACGACCCATCTTCCAATAAACGGTAATGCCAGTAGCACTCGCGATTGGCTAATTTATTGCCTTTGTATCCGATTAAACTACCTGTCGTCTTGTGCCTTATTGTGAGTGTGCTATCTGGCAGAAAATCAATGTGATAAATCATGTTTTCATCTATCCCCGTCAATAAAGTATAATAGTCGTCTGTCTGCTCCAGCGAAATGGGTGTCGTGTGCATCTCGCCATCTGTTATTTGCCCGATTACTGCCACCTGCCAGAAACTACTTGCCATGATATAATCGCCAGAGATTTCACTGTCCGATGAGTGCATGCCATCTGAATTGGAATACACTGCCCATAAAGTACAATCCATAGCAGGAAAATATCGTTCATTGGCAAGCAATAGAGGAGGACATTGGGTATCATCTGTAATCTCCTGCTCACTCCAACCTAAGAAATGCCATTCCAATGTGTCCACACCCATTGGTAATACCACACCACTACCGATAAAATCTTCTGTTAAACTATGAGGGTTGTAGCTTAATCCAGATACAAAATGTACTTCGTGTACCTTTGGAGCGGGTGGGGTATAGGATATGGTGTAACTGTTTATGTATAAACTGTTTTCGCTTGCTGTTATATGTATGGTAATAGCTTCTCCGTTGCCTACAATTTCGTTCAATGAGCAGGATATATCTACAAACTCTGTTGTGAAACTATCATACCATACGCCGTCGGAGAATTTACTATCCTCAATCTCCCAAACAATGCGATTACCGATGTGCATTTGCATGCTGCCTGCTCCTCCCGATTTGTTGGAGCGCATAGACAAAGTAACTGATTCTATCGTGCAACCATCCCAACCTGATAAAAATAGTGTGGTAGAATTGCCTGCAGTCATTTGCCCCCGCTGACCAGTGGTGGCACTTCGTTCGTAGTGAAATGTTGAATTTTGAGGTATGTCACCGCTACTTTCAACGGATGTGGTTGATGATAATGTATAAGTTGCAGTTAGTATTGAAAAGATAAGTCCAAGTATCATTTTTAACAAATTTTCTGCAAAGGTACAAATAAATTTGTATATTTCAAAAAAAAGTTGTAATTTTGCGCGCTTTTTATGGATTCTTCTATTTAGACCGCCCTACGGGCTGTTAGAAGCTAGACCGCCTGCGGCTGTTAGACCGCGCTAAAGCGCTGTTAGATCCCGAGTCTAACTTCTAACAATGAGCGAAGCGAATGGTCTAACTTCCAACAGCGAAGCGATCTAACAGTGAGAGAAACGAACGATCAAACAAATAAAACAAAACAATAAAAACAATTAACATCATGCAAAAAATCCAACTGAAATGTGGTTTGGACATTCCTTTTGATGGAGCAGCAGCCCTCACACTCGGTAGTGTGAATCGTCCTGCTATCTTCCACATCGTACCAGACCATTTCGCTGGCGTGACCCCAAAACTCATGGTCCGCGAAGGCGACAGCGTGAAAGCGGGTACTCCTCTCTTC
>JAGBZD010000089.1 GCA_017628395.1 Paludibacteraceae bacterium
TAAATTGCAGCCGCTCCTTCGTCGAAATGGGCTTGCAAGATGAAACTCGCGTGCGAGTTTGGCTTGCCGCCATTTCTCCTCTCCCCAAAAATCAACAGATTTTCGGGGACCCCGATAGACCTTGAGCGATGCTCGTGCGCTGAATCTTAAGTGAATGTGGCGGGAATAACACAAAGTGTCAACTGATATATAAATCCTATTTTTATAACGACAACACCGACAAATTGCGCATCGCGTTCGGTGTGCAGGTCGCAAAGAATGACTTCGTCATTAGAGCGACAGCACCCTCCGCTCTCCCCACAAATTGCAAATTTGCGGGGTCCCCGAACGCTCGAATCGTACGGCAAAGCCGATCGTTCGACCGAAGGGAGATAAGAACTTCCTGCCGCGCTCTGGGGATTCAACTAAACTGGTGAAAAGTGAAAACGGAAAACGGAAAACGGAAAGGTAAAAAACTGGAAGGGGAAAGGTGAGGAGGAGGGAGGAGGGGAAAGGTGAGGAGGGGAAAGAGAAAAGGGAAAATGGGAAAGGTAAAAGGGGGTGAAAAGGGGTAAAATCTATTATTTTCTTACAAATTGCTCGCTTTTCTTGCATATGTGCATTTTTTTTTGTACCTTTGCACGCTAAATGTATTTTTAGATTATGACAATACAAGACAAAATACAAGACTTGCTCAGCCAAGCGACTGCATTGCAAGCCAACAACGCAGAACAATTGGAAGAACTGCGTATCAAGTACCTTAGTAAAAAAGGTCTCGTTACTGAACTCTTTAACGAATTTCGCGATGTTCCCAAAGAACAAAAACGAGAGATCGGACAAGCCCTCAATCAACTTCGCCAAACATTCGAAACACGACTCGCTGAACTACGCGAAGCCGTAGAAACGAATGCCGTAAAAGCAGCTGCCAATGAGCTTGACCTCACCCGTACACCCGACCCTATCGCATTGGGTACGCGCCATCCATTATCGCTGGTACGCGAGCAAATCATAGACATCTTCTCTCGCGTGGGATTCACCGTAGCCGAAGGTCCCGAAGTGGAAGACGACAACCATGTCTATTCCCTACTCAACTTCGCCCCAGAACACCCCGCACGCGACATGCAAGACACCTTCTTCATCGAAAAAGAGCCTGGCGTACAAAAACCAACAGACATATTGCTCCGTTCGCACACATCCAGCGTGCAAACACGCGTCATGCTAAGTCAAGAGCCACCTATTCGCGTACTCTGTCCCGGTCGCGTGTATCGCAACGAAGCCATCTCAGCTCGCGCTCACTGCTTCTTCCATCAAGTGGAAGGACTCTATATTGACAAGAATGTTTCCTTCGCCGACCTGAAAGAAGTACTACTCTACTTCGCCAAAGAGATGTTTGGCCCCGAAACACAAATTCGTCTTCGTCCAAGCTATTTCCCATTTACCGAGCCATCTGCTGAGATGGACATCTCTTGCGACCTCTGCGGCGGCAAAGGCTGCTCTTTCTGCAAAGGTACAGGTTGGGTAGAGATACTCGGTTGCGGTATGGTAGATCCCAATGTACTGGACGCTTGCGGCATTGACTCCAAAGTATATACAGGCTACGCGTTCGGTTTGGGCGTAGAGCGTATTACCAACCTCAAATACCGCGTGAAAGACCTCCGTCTGTTCTCCGAGAACGATGTACGCTTCCTACGCCAATTCGAAGGATGCTAAATGGTATGGCGTAGAGGGGTTTAGAGTTGTGTAGAATGGTGTAGAATGGTGTAGAATTGAAACTTCAACATGTAATACAAGCAATCCAACCTCTGCAAGTCATTGGTATGTCCGACGATTTGCAGCGATTGGATATTCAGCATTTGCTCACTGACAGTCGCCAACTCGGCAACAGCCCCGATAGCACGCTTTTCTTTGCTATCAAAACAGACAAGAACGATGGCGCAAAGTATATTCCTCAGCTCGTCGAGCGAGGCGTGAAAGTCTTTGTGGTAACGCAAGAGCAGTGGGATGATTTATCTGGGCTACAGAATCCAGTAGCTATAATCGTAGTGGCGGATGTACTAACTGCCTTGCAGCAATTAGCCGCCTACAAGCGTTCGCTTTATCACGGCCCCGTGATTGGCATTACGGGTTCCAACGGCAAAACAGTCGTCAAAGAGTGGCTGTACCAATTGCTCAAAGAAGATTATCGCATTACCCGTTCTCCGAAATCTTACAACTCGCAGATTGGCGTTCCGCTTTCCGTATGGCAACTCAATGAACAGACCGAGCTTGCCATCTTTGAAGCAGGAATATCCGAGCAAGGCGAAATGGAACGATTGCAACCCATCATACGCCCCACGATAGGCGTCATCACATACATCGGTCCAGAACATGGCGAGAACTTCCCATCACTCAACGCCAAACGAGCAGAGAAAATGCAACTATTTGCCGACTGCTCCACTATCATCGAAGACCCCACGCACCAAAACATTCGCACATGCGCATTGGTGATGCGTGCGCTCGGATACGAAGAAGAAGTCATTGCTCAACGCATTCTTCATCAGACCCACGAAACCATTTTGGAAGTCAACCTCTCTGCTTTGGTGAATAATATCCGCTATTTCCGTTCGCTCTTGCGTCCGACCTGTCGATTGACATGTATGGTGAAGGCCTTTGGCTATGGCACGGGCAGTATCGAAGTGAGTCAAGCCCTGCAAGAATGCGGGCTGGTGGATTACTTGGCAGTAGCCGTAGCCGATGAGGGCGTAGAACTCCGCAAAGCAGGTATCACCTTGCCTATCATCATTATGGACCCAGAAGTGGCGGCATTGGATGTGATAATAGAAAATAACTTGCAACCGAATGTCTATTCTTTCCAGTCGTTGGAGAATATTATTCGTGCTGCCGAAGCGAAAGGATTAGAACAGTTGCCAGTACATATAAAGATTGATTCAGGCATGCATCGATTGGGGTTCTATCGCGAAGAAATACCCGAACTCATCGCTCGTTTGCAGCAGCAAAAAGCCGTACGCGTAGCCAGCATCTTCTCTCACCTTGCGGGCAGCGATGAGTCGCAATTCGATACATTCACCCACGAGCAAGCCAGTTATTTCCAAGACTGCGCCTCTCTGCTCAAAAGTCAATTGCCAACCAACGATTCATCGCCTCTCCTCCACCTATGCAATACTGCGGGCATTGAGCGATTCCCAGCATACCATTTTGATATGTGCCGCCTTGGTATCGGCATGTATGGTTTCTCCTTCCTTCCGTCCAATAGCCCTATCGCCTCATTGCCCAATAGCCTCCGCAATGTCTGCACACTAAAGACCACCATTCTCAGCATAAAAACCGTGTCCGCAGGCGAAACGATTGGCTACGGCAGGCATACCACCCTCAGCGAAGAGCGCCAAATAGCCGTTATTCCTATTGGTTATGCCGATGGTTTTGACCGCCGTTTCTCCAACTATGGCGGCGAGGTATTGGTACGCGGAAAGCGTTGTCCTGTGGTGGGCAATGTGTGCATGGATCAAGCCATGATAGATGTCACCGGCACCGATGCACAAGCAGGCGACTTCGCTATCATTTTTGGCGACCAGCTACCTATACAAACATTGGCAGACAAACTGAATACAATACCATACGAAGTACTAACATCCATCTCTCGCCGTGTCCAACGCATCTATTACTACGAATAACCTCACGATTGGTTACGAGAACCATGTTGTGCAGCGTGATGTATCTTTCTCGCTTTTCGCGGGTGAGATGGTTTGTATGTTAGGTCCTAACGGCTGTGGCAAATCCACTCTACTGCGCACATTGGCAGGTTTGCAGCCCGCGTTGAACGGGAACTTCAAGGTGGTAGAGTTTCAGCGTTTTAATGTACAATCAGCGATTGCTCTTGTCCTTACCGAACGACTGAGTTTGGACAATACCACCGTACACGATGTGGTAGCCATGGGGCGTTACCCTTACACCTCTTTTTTGGGAGGTTTATCTGCCAACGACGAACAAGTGATTGCACAATCGTTATCGGCAGTCGGGTTAGGAGGAACAGAGCATACCTATTTCAACGCCCACTCCGATGGCGAGAAACAACGGGCACTGATTGCCAAGGCGATTGCGCAAGAGACACCTATCATCCTACTGGACGAACCTACTGCGCATCTTGACCTACCCAACCGTATTCGTATTCTGCAATTATTACGGCGTCTGGCACACGAACAAGGCAAAACGATTCTCATCTCTACTCACGAATTGGATTTGGCCATCCAACTCTCCGACCGCATATTGCTCCTATCGGAAAATGGTGTTCAACTCGACACCGCCGCACAACTCCGCCAAACAAAAGCATTCACACAAGCTTTTGGCATGGATATTTTCCATCCTTTAGAACAAACCCATTAACGAATATTAATTACATTCAAAAATATCACAATCATGGACACAAAAGAATTACAAAAACTCATCGCCATCTGGTTTGAAGAAGATATCCGCGATGGCGATCATACATCGCTGAGTTGTATTCCCGAAACGGAAATGGGCTGCCAGCAATTGATTGTAAAAGAAGAAGGTATCATCGCAGGTATCGAAGTAGCAAAAGAGATTATCGCTTACTTCGACCCCGAATGTCGCATGGAGCAGTTGCTTGAAGACGGCACACATGTCAAACCCGGCGATATTGCCTTCCGTGTATATGGTAAGGAGTTAAGTTTGTTGCAGATAGAGCGCACCATGCTCAATGTCATGCAGCGTATGTCAGGCGTGGCGACTACTGCACACAAGTATCAAAGTCTGATTGACGGCACAGGTTGTCATGTGCTGGACACACGCAAGACTACCCCCGGTTTGCGTTATTTAGAGAAAGAGGCCGTACTGATTGGTGGCGGTATGAACCATCGCATTGGTCTTTTTGATATGATACTTCTCAAAGACAACCATGTGGATTTCTCTGGCGGTATTACCGCCGCGCTGACGCGTGCAAAGAACTACTGCGAGGAGAAAGGAAAAGCCCTTCGCATCGAGATTGAGACCCGCAATGAAGACGAGATTCGCGAGGCTTTAGCCACGAACATTCCTGACCGTATTATGCTTGATAACTTCTCGCCTGAGCGCACCAAAGGCGCAGTGGAGATTATCCGCACATGGGAGAAAACGCATGGCAAGCATATTGAGATTGAGTCCAGTGGCGGTATAACCATCGAAACTATCCGCAGCTATGCCGAGACAGGCGTGGACTTTGTTAGTGTAGGTGCATTGACCCACTCTATCAAGAGTCTGGACATGTCGTTTAAGGCAGTGAAGTAGGTTGGTGGGTATTGGATATTGGATATTGGTTATTGGATATGAATATAATTGAAAGACTAACTGCGCTACGGGCGCTGATGAAAGAAAAAGGAGTGAGCGCATGTATCGTACCCGGTACAGACCCACATGCCAGCGAATATATGGCGGAACACTGGACCGAGATGTCTTGGATAACGGGATTCCTCGGCGAAACAGGCACGGCAGTCATCACCCTTGACAAGGCTCTTCTTTGGACCGACTCACGCTACTACCTGCAAGCCGAAGCCGAGTTGCAAGGTACAACAGTAGAATTGATGCGCGAGAGCGATATTGACTGCCCAAGTATTCCAGAGTGGCTATGTTCCGCTATCGGAAATCGGGAATCGGAAATCGGCAAGGTGGCAGTGAATGCTGAGATGTACAGCGTGAATGGCTATCGCGATTTGAAAGCCACCTTAGAAGACGGCGGTCTGGAGCTTGTATCAATGGATTTGATTTCACCATTGTGGACAGAAGGTCGTCCAGCCATACCAACCTCCCTACTCTATGCATATGAAGAACAATACACGGGCGAAAGTGTAGAGAGCAAGTTACATCGCGTTCGTCAAGCCCTGCAAGAACGCCATTGCGATGCGCTGGTGCTGTCCGCATTGGATGAGATAGGTTGGTTGTTGAATATACGCGGTAAGGATGTGGATTATACGCCCTGCCTTATCAGTTATGTAGTCGTAGAGAAAGAGAAATGTACAATTTTCGTTGCGCCCAACAAAGTGGACGACGCGGCGTATGCCTATCTAAAGCGCGTAGGAGTGGCGATTGCGGATTACGAACAAGTATTTGACTATCTGCAACATATTGATGCGGATGGCATTATGTACGATGGCGGCAAAGTGAATGAGGCACTCTACGAAGCCATTAACCCAAGTATTAGTCGCCGTGTGAATGTCAGTCCAAGTCCTGTGCTGAAGATGCAGAGTGTGAAAAATGAAGTAGAACTCCAAGGCGAACGCATTGCGATGCGCAAGGACGCTGTTGCGCTGACCAAGTTCCTCTATTGGTTGGAAAATGAGTTTGGTGGCAATGAGGCGAAAAGCGAGAAGCAAGAGCATACGGAGATTAGTTTGGCGCAGAAGCTTGGCGAGTTCCGCGCCATGGGCGAAAACTATACTGATGACAGTTTCTGCACCATTGCAGGTTGGAAAGGCAATGGAGCTATCGTGCATTACCATGCTACGCCAGAGGCGTGTGCTACGATTGAAGGTGAAGGTGTACTATTACTTGACTCGGGAGGTCAGTATCTTGATGGCACAACAGACATCACTCGTACCATATGGATAGGTGAAGCAGCGAATATTCCCGCAGCTGTCAAACGCGACTATACATTGGTATTGAAAGGACATATTGCGCTTGCGTGTGCGCGTTTCCCAAAAGGTACGCGCGGCAATCAGTTGGATGTACTGGCGCGCCAATTCATGTGGGCAGAAGGCATAACATATGGTCACGGAACAGGACATGGTGTAGGACACTTCATGGGCTGTCACGAAGGACCACAAAACATCCGCACAGACAACAATCCGAACCCATTGCAGGTAGGCAATATTTGTTCGGATGAGCCAGGCATCTATCGCACCAATGAATATGGTATTCGTATTGAGAACTTGATTGCTGTGCGCGAAGCGAAAGGATTGGGCGCTTATACTACAGGTGAGGCTTATTTGGAGTTCGAAACCCTGACATTGTGCCCATACGACACCCATATGATTGATCTAAACCGCATGACCGAGCAGGAGATAGCATGGATCAATGCTTATCATGAGTGGGTATATGCGGAAGTAGCACCTTTGCTCTCTGAGGAGGAAGCGGCTTTCTTAAAAGCGAAATGCCAACCCTTGCCTCTTACCCATTAAGGACAAAATAATAGGGTGTGCCAACATATTGACACACCCTATTATTATCCCAATTTGAGTTTATACCTCCTCGAAAGTATTCACCTTCGACTTGTCATATGGACGATAGACCTTTATATAATTATCCGTAAAACCCGACATCTGGTCACCCTCTTTCTTTGACTCCCACAATACAACTGCCTTTCTATTAGCATATTTCTCATAGAAAGCTCGCGTTTTTTCTTCTGACACAGCATGCAAAATCTTACTCCTACGCTGACGCTCTGCCTTAGGCACTACATACAAGTCCAATTCCAACATACGCGTATTAGCACGCTCCGAATATGTAAACACATGCAACTGACTAACATCCAACCCCTTAACAAACTCCAAATAATCCTCCCAACACGCCTGCGTCTCACCGCGTACCCCCACCATACAATCCACACCTATAAACGCATGAGGAATCACCTCACGAATATGCTGCACACGCTCCGCAAATAACTCACGCGTATAGCGACGCTTCATAATCGAAAGAACTTCATTACTACCCGACTGCAATGGAATATGAAAATGCGGCGCAAAATGCTTGGACTGAGCTACAAAATCAATAATCTCGTCCGTCAATAAGTTTGGCTCGCAAGAAGAAATACGGATGCGGTAGGAGCCTACCCCCGTCCCCTCCCTAAAGGGAAGGGAGATAGATTGGAGGTTATCCAACGCGCGGAGAAGATCTATGAAACTTTCCCCCGTACTACGACCAAAATCACCAATATTAACACCCGTAATAATCAACTCCTTAGCACCCTGTAGCAATGCCTCTTGTGCATCAGCAACCACCTCACTAATCAACGGATTGCGCGACTTGCCTCGCGCGTACGGAATAGTACAATAGGTGCAGAAATAATTGCAACCATCTTGCACCTTAATAAAACAACGCGTCCGATCATCGCCCGAATGCACACCATGAAACTCATCCACCTCGCGGATGGCGGAAACGCGAATAGCGTGGTTTAGCGGTGGTGTAGCGTTGTGTAGAGGTGGTGTAGAGTTGTGTGGCAGTTGTGCTTCTAGGGTGTCAACCAAAGCAGGAATATCGTACTTCTCATTCTGACCAAGCACAAAATCTACCCCATCCATCTGCGCAATCTGCTCGGGTTGCAGTTGCGCATAACAGCCCGTAACAACAATAATCGCATTCGGATACTTACGATGTAACTGATTGATTGCCTGACGATCCTTATGGTCAGCCGCATCAGTCACAGAACATGTATTCACCACGCAGACATCAGGCACTTCATTCTGCAAAGCACGCTGATGACCACGCGACAAAAGTTCTTTGCCGAGAGCACTACTCTCGGCAAAGTTCAATTTACAACCTAATGTAGTAAAGCGTACCTTCATTTACTCTACCTCAGAAAACTCATCTTTTCCTACACCGCAGAGTGGACAAACAAAGTCAGCAGGCACATCTTCCCATGGAGTACCAGGGACAATACCCGCCTCATCTACACCAACAGCAGGATCATACTCCCAACCGCAGATATCGCATACATACTTTTTCATATTTTTCTTAATTTATTCGGTTTATAATTCATTAAACAATTAGGCAAAAAGTATGCCATAACGACTGCAAAATTACTACAAAATATGCAATTATACAAATTAAAAAATGATTTTTCTTGCATATGTGCATTTTTTGTAGTAATTTTGCGGAAATTTGAGTAAAAACAATAACTATGGATAATAATACACCAAAGAAAACAGATACCACCACATTCAAAAAACGCTTTTTGATATGTTTTTGGAGTATCATCGGCACAGGACTACTCACCATTGTACTCATCTTCTGGATGATTACACAAGGTTGGTTGGGTTATCTACCACCATTGAATGAGTTGCAAAACCCAAAAAACAAGTTTGCCACCGAAGTCATATCATCAGATATGCAACTCTTAGGACGCTACTACCGCAACGAAAATCGTGTGGGCGTTACCTATGATCAGATTTCACCCAACATGATCAATGCCCTCATTGCCACAGAAGATGTACGCTATTACGACCATACAGGCGTGGACCTCAAATCGCTAATGCGCGCAGTCATGAAACTCGGTAGAGCAGGTGGCGGTAGTACATTGACCCAACAATTAGCTAAGCAACTCTGGTCACCACGCGCGAACAACATCTTTGAGCGCGCTCTGCAAAAACCCATTGAATGGGTAATAGCTACCAAACTGGAGCGCCTTTACTCCAAAGAAGAGATACTGACTATGTACCTCAATCAGTTTGATTTCCTCTACAATGCCGTGGGCATTAAATCCGCTGCACAAGTATATTTCAGCACCACACCCGCCGACCTCAAACAAGAAGAAGCAGCCATGCTGGTGGGAATGTGTAAAAACCCATCTATGTACAACCCCCGTCGTCGTCCGGAACGCGCACTCAACCGCCGAAACACTGTACTCGACCAAATGTGCAAATACGACTACATTACCCAACATGTATGTGACTCGCTGAAAGCACTGCCCATAGAACTGAAATACCAATCGGTGGACCATAAACAAGGTATAGCACCCTATTTCCGCGAATACCTACGCCAAGTGCTAACCGCCAAAGAGCCCAAGCCGAGCCACTATTCCGAATGGAACCAATTGCAATACAAAATCGACTTGCGTCAGTGGGAAGAAAATCCGCTCTATGGTTTCTGCAACAAAAACCACAAG
This sequence comes from Paludibacteraceae bacterium, assembly GCA_017628395.1. GTDB lineage: Bacteria > Bacteroidota > Bacteroidia > Bacteroidales > Paludibacteraceae > Colicola. Next base: position 9,848 of record JAGBZD010000089.1, read on the forward strand.
CCCGATGGTACACCCTATGACCTCTATCAAGATGGTTTGCGCATTTACACCACCATTGACTCGCGCATGCAACAATACGCCGAAGAAGCAGTGAGCGAACATATACAAGACCTGCAAAAGAGCTTCTTCCGCGAGAAACGCAATAAGAGTTATGCGCCTTTCTCACAAGACTTGACCACAGAGGAGATTGATGGAATCATGAACCGCTCTATGCGTCAGACCGATCGCTATCGCGTATTGAAGCAACAAGGTTTGAACGAAACAGATATTCGCAAAGTGTTCAACACACCCGTGAATATGCGCGTCTTCTCCTACAACGGAATGATAGACACCGTAATGACACCGATAGACTCCATACGCTGGAACAAACACTTCCTTCGTTGCGGCTTTATGTCCATGGAGGCACATTCGGGTGCTGTAAAAGCATATGTCGGTGGTCCAAACTTCTCGCACTTCCAATACGACATGGTCACTTCTGGTCGCCGACAAGTAGGTTCTACCATTAAGCCATATCTCTTTACCTTAGCCATGGATGAGGGTATGTGGCCATGCGACAGCACAGTGAACGACTCCATTACCCTTATAGATGGCAATGGCGTAGCATGGACACCGCGCGATGACCACCACGCTAACCAAGGTGAAATGGTGACACTCAGCTGGGGATTGGAGAAATCAAGCAACTGGATTACCGCCTATCTAATGTCGCTTTACACTCCTGAACAATTGGTACGACTGATGCGTTCGTTCGGAATAGAAGGACAACTCGACCCTGTGGTCAGCTTGTGTCTCGGACCTTGCGAAGTGAGCGTAAAAGAAATGGTCGATGCCTATACCACCTTCCCCAACAAAGGTATTCGCGTAGAGCCACTATATGTGACGCGCATTGAAGATAACAACGGCAATATTTTAGCAACCTTCACACCAAAGACCTATGAGATTATCAGCGAAACAACCTCATACAAAATGATTTCTATGCTGTGCAATGTGATGGATCAAGGTACGGGCGTGCGCGCACGCTTTCGCTATGGACTAAAAGGTCCTATGGGCGGAAAGACTGGTACCTCCCAAAACCACTCCGATGGTTGGTTTGTGGGCTTTACACCTTCATTGGTAAGCGGCGTATGGGTAGGCGGCGAAGACCGTTCGATACACTTTGACAACATGTCGGCAGGACAAGGAGCAAATATGGCACTACCTGTATGGGCTATATATATGCAAAAAGTCTATGCCGATGAAGAATTGGGATATAACCCCGAAGAGCAATTTGATATACCTGAGTGGTTCGACCCAAATGCAGGCTGCAAGTAAGACCGCACGCTGTTAGAGGTAGAAATGAAAAGGTATCTCCGACACATACTGATTTGTCTTGGTTCTTGGTTCCTTACTCTTGGCTCCATCTCCGCACAACTCAACACCAATCGCATCACTACGATTGGACGCAATGCTTTGTATTTTGATGACTATGTGCTGAGTATTCAGTATTTCAACCAAGTCATTAAACTCAAACCCTATCTGAGCGAGCCATATCTACTCCGCGCCATAGCCAAAATTCAACTCGGCGACTATACTGGTGCAGAACTCGACTGCAATGCCGCCATCGAACGCAATCCCTTTCAACCAGGTGCCTACTACACGCGCGGGTATATATACCTACAAACTAATCAGTTGGAAAAAGCCAAAAAGGATTTCAGCGAGGCACTTATTTTCGCGCCCGAAAATAAAACCTATATCGCTATGCGAGCCGATGTATTGGCTGGCTTGAAAGAGTACGAATTGGCACTTGACGACATCAACCGCCTACTTTATCGCGAGCCAAAATCGGCAGCTCTGCATTTCGAAAAAGGTACTATTTGTCTGCGCAGAGGCGATACTATTTGTGCGCAAAATGCTTTTATCAAAGCCACAGAATACGACTCGCAAAATCCTGCTAACTGGTCGGCTTTGGGACTCGTTCAGCTCATGCAAGACAATCAGGATGAAGCACTCATATCCCTAAGCAAGTCTATCGACTACGGTAGTAAGTGGGCGGGGGACTACATCAATCGGGGTATTATCTACTACCGCATACACAACTACCGCAGTGCATTAGCGGATTACGATAAAGCAATAACCTTGTCGCCCAATGATGCACAATGCTACTACAATCGTGGTGTATTACGCCAAGAATTAGGCGATTACAACAGAGCTTTGGAGGACTTCACGAAAGCCATAAACATTGCACCAGACCAAATAGAAATATACTACCAACGCGGTATGGTGCAACTACAACTGCGCCAGTGGGCTGATGCTTTGAACGACTTTACCACCATTATGCAACGCTACCCGTATTTCTTGCCCGCATACTATTTAGCAGCACAAGCAGAAACAGCATTAGGGCATGACAAAACAGCTTTCAATCTGAGACAGCAAGCATATAACCTCGAACAAAAGAAAGACAGCATACAGTCGCTGCAAACTACAATGCAATTGGCAGAGGCACAACCACAACAGCGCGATCATCGTAAAGAATTTTCTGCGCTTGCAGCACAAAATCAAGAAGCCAGCGAGGATGAAAATAAATACAACAGCGACACACGAGGTACAGTACAAAAACGCTATACCGATGTGGTGAATGAGCCAAACATTTTCCTTTCTTACTATGCCACCAGTAGCCAAGCCAATGCGTTGCGCCAAACCAATTATTCGCACGCTTCGGTAGATGCCTACAACCATTCCGTACAATTACCTGCGCCATTGCGTTTCACCACCAAAGAAGTCAATCTCACAGCAGACATGGTTAATCAGCACTTTGCGCAAATCAATCACCTATCTAACCAACTTGACCAACTGAATCACAACAATTTACCTAAATCCGCAGCAAACACTGTTAAGGATGAAAGAGTGGTAGGATTACTCGTTGCCCGAGCATTTGAATTTGCATTAGTACAAGACTATTCATCTGCCATTGATGATATCACACAAGCCATTCTCAGGGATGGACAACTCTATTTCGCGTATTTCTGTCGTGCCAATTGGCGATACAAACTACTGGAATACAAGCGCGCTATGGGCGAAGCGATAGAAGGAGCTGACTTTGAACTCATGCTACGCGACTACGACTATGTGATAAACCATTTGCCAGACTTTTCTTTTGCCTACTACAACAAAGCTAATATGCTCTGTATTCAACAAGACTTCAAAGCGGCTATCTCATATTACACACAAGCTATTCTGGTGGATGGCGATTTTGCAGAAGCATATTTCAATCGTGGGCTAACATACATTTACATTAACGAGATAGAGAAAGGCATTGCTGACCTGAGCAAAGCAGGTGAATTAGGTATTTACCAATCATATAACTTGATTTCTCGATTTCAATAACTCCGTATAGAGATGAAAACTATTTGGCACAGCATAGCCATCTATTTTGGCTTCAGTTTCCTTGCGCTTGGTTCTATGCAAGCACAAGTATTATACCGCATATCGGGCAACTCCGCAGCAGCACCATCGTATATCTTAGCAACAAACCGTACGGTGGACATGACTTTTTTAGACACGATACCCAATGTGTTTAAATGTTATAGTGCTTGTAACAAAGTGATTACAGAGTTTGCCATGCAGGATTATGAAGCTATTGCTGCATTGCGACAAGCCGCTTTATTGCCAGACTCTGTGCGCTTGCAAAACTTCTACTCCGATACACAATATCAAGAGATTGATGAGGCTCTGCGTATCAATCTGGGTATGGGACTTGATAAGTTAGGGCGCATGAAGCCATCCTATCTAACCGAAATGTATCGCAATGAATTGCTCAAAAAATGGCTTAATTACGATGAAGACCGTTCTATGGAGACTTTTTTTGAGAAAGTAGCTGCACAATCCAATATTCCCGTATATGGATTAGATGATATTGGTGAGACGATGTATATGCTTTTCGACCGCGAGCCCTTTCATTGGCAATGCGAGGAACTCTACAAAGTCATTGAACATCCCGACAAAGAAGTGCGCCAAGAGCGTACCTTGCGCGAGATGTATCTTTATGGTCGTTTATCAGATATGGCATACCAAATCAAAGGTCCTGACAACAGCACCTCTATCTCCTTCTCCGATTACAAAGTATATAGCCAACGCAACAAGGTATGGGTTAAAAGATTAACGCCCTACCTCCGTGAAGGTAAGGCGTTTATCACACTCAACGCTATTTACTTGGGCGGTGAAGATGGGCTACTCGCCCAACTTAAAGCCGCAGGCTTTCGCGTGAAAGCCGTAAATCATTAACGAATCACTTTCTTCGCCATGCGTTGACCGTTCTTCTCGTATTGAACGATGTACATACCAGCTTTCATGCCTGTCAAGTCTGCTGACATGGCATTCATTTGACTGCTAATCAACTGACCATTGATATTGTACACGCGTACATTATATGGTGGCAACATCTCGCTTGGCGTATTGATTACAACATCCTCTACATCTGTGTAGAAGTCATACCCAGCAGGCATCTCTGGCAGTTTCACTTCCTTGCCTGTGAAGATTGCCACTTCGCCTGGTTTTAATGTCACAGTAGTAGTTGTTTGCTTTGCTTGTGCAAAATAGTTGTACCATGTACCACTTGGCAAAGTCACTGTTTGTTCGCCTGCTACATCAAAGTTTCCAGCCACAAACACATTACTACCCCATTGGATAGTACGCAATGCCTTTCCAGAGCCGAGAGTTGCTGCAGTTGGATTGCCTTCAAATACTTCAGGCATAATGCGGGTACGAAGTTGGATTGTTTGTCCGACCTTCTGGAAAGCAGCCATACGGCAATGACCCTCTACAAGCCATTTTTCAGGACGCATCTTTGTTTGCATCTTGCAGTCGTAGTCTGCACCCAGTTCACTGGCTATTCCATAATCGTTCTTACCCCATTTACCTTGTGCATTTTGGTATTTTGAGTTGTCGAATCCTAACTCTGCAAAGTGGTAGAACATCTTAGGACCATTGAGCATAGTAAGGAATGCCATATTCAAAGGTACGCGCGCTGCGCGAGCTTCCTCGTTCGTCTTGAGATCACCATTACCCCATTGTTTTGCTTTAAAGAATGCTCGTTCCTCATCGTGGCTCTCGCAGTAAGTCACATAGTCATCCTTGCTGGCATTTGTTAGATTGTCACCATCTTTGAGCCAACCCATAGCAGTTTGGTAGTATGCGTTGGTGGTGTTATCCCAGCACATCATACCTTCTTTGATAAGAGCAGGACGCTCACTACCCATATTAGCACCCCAGTGCTCAAGGATAAAGTAAGCATCTTCAGAAACGGCTTTTACGCCATTTTGATAATACTCCTTGATGTGTTTTACTGATGTATTGGCAGCTGTACCGCAAAGACCGTGGCTCAAGTCCATACGATAGCCGTCCACCTTGTATTCTTCCAACCAATATTGCAACGCGCGAGTAAACATGGTCTTCGTAGGAGCAAAGTCATGGTTCCAATCCTCATACACATTATCAGAGTGAGGCGCTGTAGCATTAAACCATGGGTTCTTACTCAAATCTGTACCATAAGGATAGAGTTTGTTCATTGGGTTAAGACCTGTAGCGTGATTGAACACCATATCCAAGATAACCGCAATACCGCGTTTGTGACACTCGTCAATAAAGGTCTTGAGTTGCTCAGGGGTACCATATGCCTTGTCCAATGCAAAATAGTGGTTAGGTGAATAGCCCCAACTATCATTTCCATCGAACTCGGTGACAGGCATCAGCTCAATGGCATTCACGCCCAAATCCTCGAAATAATCTAAACGCTCCATCAATCCCTCGATAGAACGATGTGCAGTATGGTCGCGTACCCAAAGTTCGTAAATCACGAGGTTGTTTTTGTTAGGACGCTTGAAGTTAAGCGTAGCCTCCGACCATTGAAAAGCAGGTTTACCAGGTTGAATAACCGTCACATAACCGTCACCAGCCAATGGGTAATCCATCAAGTCAGGATCCAAATCTTGCGGTTCCCATGCATCGTCTTTGTGCAATACTTTCTCTGAGTACAAATCAGAGATGCGTTTCACCACGCCATCTGCACGCACTACGACATATTGCATAGCATATTCTTGTTGTGCGGTCAAACCATTGAGTTCAATCCAGAAATATGCGCTGTCGTTCGCTTGTTTGAGTTGATAGTCATTGGAGATAGTCCAATTGTTGAAGTCACCTACTACAAACACATGCTTTGCTGGCTCGGTCTTGCTACCAGCATAAGTACACAAGGTAACCTTAGTGTCGTCTGCTTTGTCGTAGTAAATACCGTTTACAATGCCTGCTGGACGATTAGCTTTCGTTGGGTCATTAGGCACGCAGGTGCTTGCAATAGCAGTAGCTGTCTCATCTGCTGTGGCTACGGTCAGTTCGAAATTATAGTTGCCTTGATTATCCAAAGTCTGAGTGTATGCCATCTCACTGCCTGTATCAGTCTTTACGACTTGACCATTGAGTTTCAAGGTCAATGTGGCGGGCATAGTAGCGTAGCAATTCAATGTGATAGTACTACCCAAAGAAGCAATCTCTGGTATATCACCTACGATAGAAGCCGCCAAGCCAGCCTCTGCCAACTCCACAAAAATGTCGGTTCCTTCAGCCGTTTTACCCTCTTTACTTCCGTTAGGACCATCGTGGAACACAAAAGCAAGTTTCTTGATTTCGGTAGTGGTAGGGCAGTTGTAGAACTCGTAAATATTAGGGATCACGAGTTTCCAGTTGCTACCATCTTGGGTGAGTTGTGTCTTGCTGGAATTAGCACGCCAGCCCTCAACCACATTCTTCCAGTCACCATCGTTAGAAGAAGCACTGGTGATAATACCCGTGTGAGCATAGCATTGGGTAGCCCCTACCATGCCCTTGTTACCTTCGTTTGGATTAAAGATTACGGTAATCTCGCCATCGTATCCTTTTTGGATAATACCTGGCACAGTAGTCACTTGTGCCATCGCAATGGTAGCGAATACAAGTGATAAAAATAAAGTAATTTTTCTCATGTTAATAATGGTTAATTTGTAAATTTGACACTTTAAGCGTGCAAAGGTACTAAAAAATTTGGAAGTATGCAAATATTTTCGTACCTTTGTCCAAATTTTAGCAAAAAACTATGGCAACTAACAAAAACAATCGTGTTCTCATAGGTATGTCAGGTGGCATTGATTCCACTGTAGCTGCTATCTTATTGCAAGAGCAAGGGTACGAACTGGTGGGTGCTACATTCCGCACTTTCGCCCCCACCCCCGTACCCAATACCCAATATCCAATAGGCGGAACGCCGTCCATTACCCACTGCGCTTCAGAGCAAAGTATCCTCGATGCGCAGCGTATGGCTGCTACGCTGGGCTTTGAGCATCATATCTTGGACTTCTGCGAGTCCTTCCGCAAAGAGGTTATCGGCAATTTCATCAGTGAGTACGCCTGCGGACGCACGCCTAACCCCTGTGTATTATGCAACTCGCATATCAAATGGGGAAAACTCATGCAGGCTGCAGAAGAATATGGTTGTGATTATATTGCTACGGGGCACTACGCTCAGATTGCCGAGCATCGCGGACACACCTATCTCAAAACAGCAGTAGATACGCAGAAGGACCAAACCTATTTCCTCTGGATGCTTACCGAGGAAAACCTTCGCCGTACCATTTTTCCATTGGGCGGACTGACCAAAACAGAGGTACGACAGATCGCCTTTAAGCATGGTTTTGAGGCACTCAGCAAGAAAGAGGAGAGTCAAGATATTTGCTTCATTCCCAACAACGACTACCGTACTTTCCTTTCGCAGCATGGCGTATCTGTTCCGCAAGGAGAGTATATTAATGCCGCAGGCAAGGTGTTAGGTATGCACCAAGGGTTCTGCCACTATACAATTGGTCAGCGCAAAGGATTAGGCATTGCGTTGGGCTCACCTAAGTTTGTCACAAAGATTGATGCAACGAACAACCGTATCACATTGGGCGACCGTGAGGACTTACTCACCACAGAGGCAACGATTGCCGATGTGCGTATCCGCGACTGGGATTGGCTCCACGAGTCACCAGCAGTACAAGCCCGTATTCGATACAAATCACCCGCCACTCCCGCCCATCTTTTGGATGGGACTTCTATCCATTTCACCACCCCCGTTTGGGGCGTTACTCCAGGACAGTCGTTGGTGATGTACAAGGATGATTTGGTTATCGGTGGAGGAATTATTTGTTAAATTCCTTCAGACTGTGCCACCTCGGAAGTCTTGCGTGGATTCCAAGGGTCTTTGTAGGAAGAGAAATTGAATAACTCTTGCGTGTGGGCAATAAGACGCGCAAAGCGCAAGAAATAACCCGTATAGAAAGTGGACAACGGTACATATCCCGCCAGCCAGCGTTCTTCTCTTGGGCGTTCGCTGACCCATTGAATAATAGCAAATCCGATATATCCGAAGAACATACGGATGATATATCCTATGGCAAAAATTTCTATTAGTCGGTCTGTATGCATAAATATGAGTGAAATGATATAGGCAAACCATACATAGTTGAAGCCAAAATCATATACGATATTTTCCAAGTTAGAGAGCATATTCGAGAAGGAGAAGTTCTTGTTGGGCATAAAAATATCTTTATGCTTTCGCAAGCGGAAGCGCACCAACGATTTGCTCCACCTTCTACGCTGCTTGAAAAGTACATTCCATTTCACAGGTACATTGGTCATGCAGATCGCTTCTTCGGCGAAATAAACTTTGTAGCCTGCTTTGCGTATTTTCTGCGTAATATCGCCGTCCAATCCAGGTCCAATATCCCAATAGCCCACCTGCTTAAGCACTTCCACATCGAATGCTCCAAATGCACCCGAAATAATATGATACAGCCCCAATTCGCTGGTTACCATACGACCAACTTGAATTGTTTTGAGGTACTCTAATGCCTGCATGGCAGTGCAGATAGAGTCGTGCGCGTTACGCACTTTGACAACTCCACCTACAGCCTTGATTTGGCTATCCATATAGAAAGGGATCAGTATCTTCTCCAATGCATCGCGGTCCAGCGAGGAGTCTGCGTCGAGGTGTACAATATACTTGCCTTTGGCATAGAAAGAGCCAAGGTTGGCAGCGCTAGCCTTACCACCGCGTGAGTGAGCACGAATAAAAAGGTCAATATATCCAGCCTCCTCCAAGTCTCTACAGATGAGCGGAGTAGCATCGTCAGATCCATCGTCCACGATGATGATCTCGTAGTTCTTGTAGGTCTGTTCGCGAAGCGATTGTACCAGTTTGTAGATGTTCTTGCCCTCATTTTTGCCTGGTGCCAAAATGGTGATTAAGGGGTTCTCTATATAGAGTTTCATGCGGGCAATCTCTTTCTCCTTTCGACGATGCCGATAGCGCAATTTGTACCAGCATGTGACGATAATCTCCAATAAGTAGTAGCGAGGGAACTCCACGAAAAAGAGAAACCAGTAGGTATTGAGTAGCACATGCCACGACAGGTTACGCGTGAAGCCACCCACGATATTATCTATTATGTGGAAAAAGAAATCCAGCACGATTTTACCTATAGTGATGTATCTGGTTGGTAAATAGGTTCACACATACGACGAATATATTTCTCGATATTCTCATCTGCTGCACGCACAATACTTGCCATTTCGTCCACATGGGCAAATGGGCACTCATTTTGTAAGGCGTTCAGTTTATTTTCTATATTGCGCAGAATGACTTGTTGTAGTTCGCCCGACTCCTCTGTCGCGATCTTCGACGAGAGGAAGAAATAGCTATTCTTGAAGGAGAAGTTATAGTCATAGAATACCTCGTGCATACGACGCATAAAGTGTATTCTCTCCGTTTCGTTGATATGGTCTAGTATTCGGATATTGAGGCGGATGGTATATAGCGTCTCGTTGATGGTACTCGTGTGTGAGAATAGTCGCAACTGTTGTAGATATGCCTCAAAGTTGGAGTATCCAAACCATAGATCTTTACCAATTTTGATGAGTGCATCGTTGCTGATAATAGCGTGAATACCTTCGGGTGTGTATTTATATCGCATGACATCCATAGGTTGCAAACTGGAGGGACGGTGTGCCGAACCGCAGTTAGCACAGCGCACTTTCATCTTGGTGTGAATAAAAGTATGCCCGCACTCGTTGCAGGTATGCACATCGGTTGGTCGGTCGTAGTCCACACCAATATGGTGCAGGTATTGGCGGCATTTAGGGCAACGCAACTTGTCGTCGTAGATATATGTGCTTTCCGGTGAGATATTTGCGCAGCGGAAGTGGTGCAACATCGGTTCCTCGTTGATATTCGAACTCTCACATTTAGGGCAACACTCTGCATAAATGAGGTGACTACTCTTGCATTGTGGGCAGATATGTACGCGCTCCACGAAGTCTTGTGGTTCGGCATACCCCAGTTCCAACAATTTCTGGTTAAACTCCAAAAACTCCTTGCGTGACCCCACCTCGTTGTTAAACAACATCGCTGCGTATAGTGCAGAATGGCCTTCTGTCAGTCCTGGAATGATCGTGGAAGTATAGGTGTAATCGCCACGACTGATGGAGTATTTGCACAGACGAATAAAGAATGCCACGAAGGTGGACACATTGGCTATCTGCTTGATTTGTAAACGATCCATCTGACTAAAAATGTCTTCCGAGCGCTGCGTCACCAATTCATCAAAGGGGGTAGTGGCTACACCATCCGTGAGAATCTTCAGCAGTCCTAATTGTGCTGTATTGCTGGTTTGTACAAAGCGCGGTTTCATCCAACACTTAGTGGAGAAGATAGGCGATGTCTTCTCAAGCAATAGTCCAACCTCGTTGTTGGACATATTGCTGATATTCAGATAGACGATGTCGAATTTATCTTCCTGAATCTCAGGGCTATTCTCCACATCAAAGTATTGATTTATGACCAATATATTGCGATCATTGGTATTGCGTATGATTTTGTAAATAGAGTATTCCATATTGTTATTCATTAAGTATCAATATCGTATCTATGCCAAGCGTATCTGGCTGTGCCACTTGCAGGGTGTCATAGTATTCATCATCAGGGCGAATAAGTCCGTGCGTGGTATGGAACATCATATAGTCCGTCACCTCATCTTCTTGCATCCTTGATTCAAAATTATTGATGCGAATACGCACGGGGATATTCTTCACCAGCGTCCAGAATGGTATCACCTGCCCCGTATCTACACCCATGACCACAATTACGGCAGTATGATCGCGCGAGAGTGTGCTTCGCAACTCGCCAGGTATCTCCTCGGTGCGTGTACCCAGCATCAGTACGCTGGCTGTAAATGACACATCGTCATTCACGATGACTTCGGCTTGGGTGTTACGGTTAATGTGCTTCATCTCGCGTGGCATGACATATGTGACCACAGAGAGGTTGTTGCGGTGCAAGTCAAAACTCTGCAAGGAGATAATTGGTTCTCCACGCAAGACGAGAATGAGCTCAGGCACATACACTTTGGTCACAATACCCGAATCCACAGCAATAGAGTAGCGCACCAGATTCAGTTCCTTCATCAGCTCCACATTACGCATATCCTGTACGCGCAAGAATCCCGACTCACTATTGCTGGCTTTCTTAACGGCTTGCTTGGTCTGATCGAGTGCGTTCCACAGCACGCCCAACTTGCGGCGTTGGGCATTGTATTGCTCCTCTGCTTCTGCCAGTTCTTGCTCTATCTTCATTTTCTTGAGATTGTCGCTCAGACCAAAACGGATATTATGGTCCTCCGTCTCCAACTGCTTTTTGAGCTCTTTGATACGCACTTTCAGAACCTCTAAGTCTTGACGAGCAAGACCATAATCCACGCGCATATTACGGTTTTGTACCACGACGGTAGGTTCACTATCCGTGGACTCGTGGCTATAGAAAATGTGGCTATACACATATGAAAACAGCGTATCACCGGGTGCCACAAAGTCGCCTACATCCTTCTTCACTTCCAGCACATAGATGTCTTCTGCATGGCGAAGGGTATTCAGGTCGGCATTGATATAGCCGTCAAACTCCGTGTATAGGATATTCTTTCCTATCCACAAACCAATGATAATTAGAATACCCAATAGGATAAGGGTAAAAACGATTTGCTGGGTAGCAATCTTGCGTTTCCGCTCTTTGAGAATACTCTCTATGTCATTTTGTCTCTCTTCCGAAGAAAATGAAAACTCTTTCATAACAATATAATTATATGATGGTTCCTATACAAAAATCAAATATGGACATATCGGTCAGATATGTCTGCAATGTCATCAGTAGGCAGTCGCGTTGGTACTGATAAGAGAGGAATTTCTCCCAGCATAGCAGATAGGTGTTGTACTCTTTGGTACGCAGGATGATGTTGTATCCGCCTTTGCGATTGAGATAGGCATTGCTGCGTATTTGCAAATACCGCTTGAGGTCATGCATACGATGCAGTTCAGCCGTTGAGATACGATTCAGACGCTCTATGTCTAATAATATAGCGCGGATGTTCTCTTCTATTTTCTTGGTTGTTTTTTCTTTCTCATGATCTATAATCATACGCTTTGCATCCATAGCAACGCGTTTTTTGCCAGTTTCACCTGTGATAGGTATATTGAAATTGACACCGAAATCCACATTGGTAGAGTTCGCCAAGTCAGTGCGAAAATAATAGGAATAGCGTATAAAGGGCGAGATATTGAGTTTTGTCCAATAAGAGTGGTTCTCCATTTGCTGTGCCAGCAGGTCTGATTGCAGTTGCAGCAAATGTATGTCAGCATGATGCTGGCGAATATAGTCCAACAACCCTACCGAATCTATCTCTACTACCAAACCTGATGGGTGTGATAAATCGTCGGCTAAAGGATATGTCTTGGACATTGCCATGAGGGCGCGTTCGGCTTCAGCTTTGTCGTTGATGATATCCAGCATCTCATCGCTGGAGATATTGCCGTGTTCCAACAGGTACATTTGCGCGTCATTCATGAGCGTGAGGTTTATCAAGCGGTGTTGCAGAATGCCCGACAAAAGGCTATCGTATTTCTGCTGGTAGAACTCTTGATTCTCAGCCAATAGGCGCGCAAGGTTGGCTTTATCCATTTCTATACGCTCCATGTCGCCCTGTAATTCAATGGCTTGCTTGCGTCCTTGACGATGAATGATGGAGGAGTTAAGGAAGTTCCACCGCAGTTCCACTTGCACTTTGGCTTTGTAGCGCGATACAGCATCGTCTTCGTCAAGCGCCAATCCTTCGTCCAGACGATAGTAGGTCTGTCCTGTCAGAGCCAGTCCTGTCTCGTGCTTCATGGCACGCACTTCGGCTTTTACATGATCTGTAATCAAGGAGTCTGCTTTGCTGGTAGTATCTTGCGCTATCCAATAGTGTTGAAAATGAACGGATGGACTATCCACTATAGCAGTATCTACTTCGGCGGACGCAAAAATCAGCGAATCCAATGCTACAAACCGTTGCTCAAAAGTGTCAAACAGCCTCAGGCTTCCGTCTTGCTGGGCGTAAGTCAAGGTAGTGGCACAGAATACAAAAAATATAACCAATAACTTCTTCATCTGTTTACATAAAGCAATTCAACCTGCAAAGTTACACTTTATTTTTGAATTTTCCAAATATTACTCGGTAAATTTCAAAAATTTAGGTAAAACAATGGGCATTATGGCAGTATAAAACAGAAAAAGCGGAGAGTTTCCGCTTTTTCCTTGAAGTGAAATATGTTGGAGATATTATTCGGTCATGCCCAATTCGTAAATTTGGAGACCGTACATACCGTATGCCACATAGATACGACCATCAGGACCTTTCTTCACGAAGTTAGCCGATTGTTTCACATCAGTATCATTGGTCACCTTGGTTGCAGCACAGCCTGTATAGCAGAGACGCTTAATCAAGCGGTTGCAGATATTGCCATTCATGTCGGTGTATGTGCTATTCTTATCCAAGATAACCAATCCATCGCCTGCAGCGAGGTAGATATGATGCTCATCCACATCTACGCCATTGGCACTGCGATTGCTACCACCTACGCGATTGCCTGCGTAGTCGTAAACGCCAAAGCCGTTTTGACCCTTGCAGACATAGATATGCTCATTGTCGCAGATACATACATTCTTACCGTCAATAGGATAAATAGAGCCTACCTCAAAGGATGCTTCTTCCACCATTTGAGTGTTGTAAATAGTCACGATACCACGATCGGTATTATTGAGTGTAACAACCTTGCCGTTCTCCTTATTGTAATAAATGTATTTACCTTGGAAATTCTCGGTGTTCTCGTTGATGCTCTTCTTCTCTTGGTTGGTATTGTCGTTCAAGCCGAACTTATTGATACCGCCATTTGAGTAGCCAGAGATAGTCACCAGCTCATCGCCAATGCGATCCACGCAGTTAGCCGAGTAGCCCGTTAAGTTTACGCGCTCTTCTTTGTACTCTTCTAATACAGGGAAGCGACCATTGCTATTCAGCGCCACCTTCGTCATTGCTGCGCCCACCTTGTTGCTCGTAGCAGCAGTGTAAACCACATTGTCGGAGAAGAAGATGTGGTTGTATTTGAACTCGCTGTTCTCCATTGACTGCTCGAATAGACTGCTGGTAATGTCGTAGCTATCAATATGAATCACATCAATGATACCGCCAAAGTCCTCTGCGCTGTCCACCGATGGGCTGTAGTTGTGCTCTCCGTATTTGAGGTTAGTCTCTGGATTAGCATGCCAACTCAAATATACCACATCACCGTTGAAAGCAATGCTGGTAGCAGAGTACTTGTGTGTAGGAGAACTGCTCTCTGGAGGCAACACCTCAATGACAGGCACATTACCCACCTCTGGACGGCAACCGTCTTCCGAAGCAGGAAGCCATGAGTTGGTGCCGATAGTGACGGTCGAAGGAACGACCATATTCTCTTCGTTGAGCACTGCTTTCTCGTCTGCCACATCGTAGTAGAACTTGATGCGCAAGTTACCTTGAACATCCAAGTTGCCCGTCAAGTTGCCACATGGGAACGCAGCCGCTGCTACATCGCCAGGTACATTGGTGTATTCGTTACCGCGATCAAAGTAGAGCTTACCGCCTACCTTTACTACGGATTTGTAGGTAGCTTCTACGCCATTCACCACAATGCGTTGGCTGCCTTTGTCCACAAACATACCGTCGCTCACGATCTCGAACAAAGCGTCTTTGAGGTTCATAGTACCTACGCCTTGGTTGGTAAGCAAGGTATTGGTTTGAAGATACTTATTGACATTTACAACCGCCGAACGACTGGACTTGAAGTCCAACTCGCGTAGTACATATACACAATCGTCAAAGGTCGCATCTGCCGCGCCCTCTACATAGAGATCCTTGCCGATGGTCACCTTGTTAGTGGTATGTGTCTTACCGCCATTGAGCAAAGCAGTACCTTCTACATACATCTCGCGCTCGCAATAGAAGTCTGAGGCAGGATCTACTTGGAAGGATGAGTAGGCATTGTTGTTATTAACGGTATTGTTGTTGGCTTTCACATAGAATGGCTCGCCTTCGGTACCATAGATATACAGCAGACCAGCATCGTACAAGCGCAATCCCATATTGTCTGGTGTGGTGATATTGCCCCAGCAATATACATTCGTAGCTTTCTTGATTTTCACTTTGTCATCCCAACCCGCTTCGCAGTAGGTGAGTACGGCTCCTGGGAGAATGTAGATATTCACAGGAGTGTCATCGTTCCACCATGCGCCAGAGAAGGTAGCGTTGGCTGCAATGTAAATGTCGATACTGCCTTCGCCAGACCAGTCTTGGCTGACTGTACCTGTCCATGGTTCGGTGATTTTGTAAGATTTACCCTTGGTAAGTGTCACACCATTGTTCCAGTTGGTAGGTGCGTCTTTCAGAGGGAGTGCGTCCGCAGGAATAGCAGGAGCGGAAGTAGTTGCCACGCGTTTGCGTGCTGGTAGTAGTTTGTGACTGCTGCCAAAAACTAATCGCGATGATAATTGTGAGGGATCATCGATAATCGTTACATTTTCGGTGGTCGATACAGCAGGGTTTTTACCGTTGTCGCATGATGCACTGGCAAATAATAAAATTGTCAATGTACAGACAATAGAGAAACTCTTTTTCATCGTTCTGTTTTTTTTAATTGTTTTTAAGATTATTTTTTGTTGTATTGTATTAGTTTTTAGTTAGTTAAAACAAATTTACGCATGTGCGAAAGATGATTTCAAAAAACTTTTCCGCAAATTACGCTACAAAGGTAGTGTTTTTTTTGAAATTACCAAAATAAATCGCCACTTTTTTCTAAAAAAAATAATTTTTGCTAAATAGTATTTTACAAAACGCACCATTTTCCCCAGCCAGATCTTCGCATACCACTCGATTACCAATAGGACTATCAAGGGTCCCTCCCCGTAATCGCACAAAAAAAGAAAGACTTACGAATCCGTAAGTCTTTCTTAGGTTAGTCGGGATGGCGAGATTCGAACTCACGACCTCCTGCTCCCAAAGCAGGCATTCTAACCGGGCTGAACTACATCCCGCTGCTTTCTCTCTCGAAAGCGGGTGCAAAGGTACTGCTTTTTTTTGATATGACCAAATATTTTTGAAAAAAAATGCAAAAAAAGTGCATTTTTTTGAATATTCCAGTTTTTTTTAGTACCTTTGCACGGTTTTTCGGGCATTAAAAACAAGAATAATAATATATAAGGTATAATATAATGGATAAAAACACATGGATTGGCTTTGCCTTAATAGCCGCAATCATTGTAGGATTTTCTTTTTTAAATCGTCCCTCACAAGAGGAATTAGCTGAGCGCAAGCGTGTGCAAGACTCTATTGCACTCGTACAAGCTGCAGAATGGGAAGCACAACAACAATCAGCGCAAATAGCCGAGCAATTGCAAGCAGCGCAAAATGCCAACACCCCCACCCCCGAACTATTAGCCGAGCAAATAGCGAATCTCTATGGTCCCTTTGCACCTGCAACACAAGGCAAAGAAGGATTCGTAACCCTCGAAAACAGCAAAATCAAGATTGCAATAGACCGCCGTGGTGGTCGCATAGCAAAAGCTGAACTCAAAGAATACAAAGCATATGGAGATAGTGTCAATCCGCTTTGTCTATTCCAAAACGATGAGAGTTCGCTCAATTTCACGCTGCTGACCAATACTACGCGTATCTTAGCCACACGCGATCTCTATTTCTCAGAGGTTAGTCAAACCACGGATGCAGAGGGAAGTACCATTCTCACTATGCGCCTCAATACCAATATTGAGGACTGCTACCTCGACTTTGTATATACCCTGCCTGCTGATGATTATATGGTAGGCATGAGCATACAGCCACATAACATGCAGTTTGCATTGGCACCCAACATGGCTTCCATAGAAATGCAATGGAACCAATTGATTCCACAACAAGAGAAAGGTCGCAAGTTCGAAGAGAAATATGCGCAATTGCAATATATGTTTGTAGGTGGCGACATCGAAAAGTTGTCCGAAGTAAAAGCTGACCGCCAAAAGGAATCTGCTCGTATCAAGTGGATTGGTTACAAGGACCAGTTCTTCTCCACGGTGATGATTGCTGAAGATGGATTCGAATCCTCAGAAATGGAGTCTGCCATCGCAGGCGCGCACACACGATATATTAAGGAGTACAAGACGAAAGCCAGCCTGCCATTCGATATTACGGGCAAGAAGACCAGCGACATTCGCTATTATTTTGGTCCTAACCACTACAACACCCTCAAGGCATACGACAAGAATGTAGAGAATGCCGAGAAATTGCACCTCAATGAGTTGGTGCCACTGGGTTGGAAAATTGTAGCATGGATTAACAAGATTATCGTGATTCCAATGTTTGACCTCTTTATGTCGTGGGGATTGCACATAGGTATCGTGATTCTGCTTATGACTTTGGTTATTAAGTTGATTCTCTTGCCATTTGTGTTTGCTTCCAACAAGTCCACTGCTAAGATGCGCGTCTTGAAGCCACAGTTGGATGAGATTAATGCGAAGTATCCACCAGAGAAAATGCAAGAGCGCCAACAAGCCACCATGGCGCTCTATCAAAAAGCGGGCGTGAGCCCTATGTCGGGTTGTTTGCCAATGCTATTCCAATTCCCTGTGCTGATGGCGATGTTCTGGTTCTTGCCAACAGCTATTGAGTTGCGTGGTCAATCGCTTTTCTGGGCAGATGACCTCTCTACTTACGATGCTATCATCACTTGGAGTACACCTATTCCAATCTTTGGCACACACTTATCGCTTTTCTGTCTTATTATGACCGTAGTGAACATTATCTATACACATATCACCATGCAAACGCAATCAGGCGGTCAAGAGATGAAAATGATGCGTTGGATGATGTACCTCATGCCGCTCATGTTCCTCTTCTTCTTCAACGATTATGCAGCAGGTTTGAGTTACTACTACTTCATTAGCTTGCTCTTCACCATTCTTCAGACAATGATTTTCCGTTGGGCAGTAGATGACAAGAAGGTGTTAGCCGAAATGGAAGCTAATGCAAAGAAAAAAGGTTCGCAAAAGAAGTCTGGCTTTGCAGCTCGTCTTGAAGCTATGCAACGCGAACAACAACGCCTTGCACGCGAACAAGCGAAGAAAAATATGAGATAAGGTGTAAGGTGTAACGGTACGAATTATGAAAAAAGTATTTATTATATCAGTCCTATGCTCATTCGTGAGCATGGGGCTTTTTGCTCAAAACGAAGCATCTCCTAAATCCTCCCCTGAAGGGAAGGATGTAATTACAGCGAGTAATGAATCGCCCAAAGACAAATATACTTTTGGCGATTTCTTTGATGCGCTTGACCTGCCTACCGTACTTGGCGTAGGTTTCACACCCAATGGCATCGAGGGTGCCACCTTCAACTCTGCTATGCGATTAGGTTGGCGTCATCACAAGAACTATGGCACATTCGTGTACATTACCTACGACACCCATAGTAACCAGTACAAGGACTTGGAGATCGATGGTTCAAATTTCAAGACAGGTGAAGTATGGTACAATGAAGTGGGTATGAGTGTGGGTTATCGTTTGCCTTTGGTGAAAGACATTAAGGCGTTTTATGAAAAGCCCTATTTTCACCCTTGGGATTTCTTTGTCAGCATGCAACCCGGTGTGTTGATTGCCACGGTGAAGAATGCCACTGCTATTGACGAGTCGGAGTATTACAACATGGGAAATGTCGATCATGTAGTTCCTACCCTACGCTTCTCAGCGGGTGTAGAATGGTTTATATTCTCTAATTTTGCCGTCTTTGCAGAGGCCGCCTATACGCAACACTTGATGCCTACCATCATTGAGCAAGCCGCAATCAATAAGGGCGAAATTAAGCACCCTTCGGGTCCAATTACTGTGTCGGTAGGTCTGTCGTTGTTCTTTAATTAAGTTAGCGATGGGAGAGGTAGCTTTTCTCTATACCTTTCCCTATTCCACCGACCGACGACCGAGAGATGACCGAGAGAAGAGCGAATCTACTTTTTGCCAGAATTTCACGAAAATTCTGACTAAATCTGTGACTAAACCTTTATATAAGTGCCACCGATAGGATAACAATAGTACCTTATTAACCCGTCAAGAACCCGTTATGAACCCGTAACCGCTTGCATAACGAATACATCGAGATACTTTTTTTTGCGAAAACTCATAAAAATGTTGCGCGCATCAAAATAATTTTGTACCTTTGCAGCGTATTTCGTATTAGACTTGTAATTGCTGCGTTCCGTAAATCGCCAAATTTATTTAGACAGCAAAACGCAAGAACAAGGATAAGTCCGCCATGTGCGGGCTATTCCAGTTGTTTTTGTTGGGTGTTTGGCGATACCTTGGAACGCAGACTGAAATAGTCCGCGCTTTTTTGTATTATATATGTTTAACTAATTAAAAAAACAAAAACAATGAAAAAAATTCTGTTAATCTTATTGACCGTAGTTTTCGGTCTGTCATTTACCAGTTGTGAAGGTAATGGTGGTAAAGCCACAGTTGAAGTCCAAGTTATTAAATCTAATATGCCTCAATCAGGTATGTCTGTGTACATGTTTGACAAGACCAAATGGACAATGGATATTCGCGAACCATTATTTGCCAACAAAACAGTTATTACAGATGCTTCGGGCATAGCCACATTTGAATTAGGCGATACGGATTTGGTAATTCTTGATAGCCAAACAACGCTTTATTTTGCCACATTCAAAGACGGCACAGAGATTATGACAGGACAAACTGCAGTAACCATTAAGAAGGGCGAAACAAAACAAGCAACTATTCGCCTATAAAATCACCTTCCACAAATAACAAAATCCCCTCAACTGGTAGTTGCAGTTGAGGGGATTTGCATTGTAGGGTGTTTGGCGATACCGCGCTAAATAACGCAAATACTTATGCTACAATGCAAAGAATAGCGATGGATAGAGCTATATTGATAAGCGTAAATATGAAGACGATGAATAGACAAGCAAATATTAAGTCATGCGTTTCTTCCATTTTTTGGTATGGGCTACGATAGTTGGGGTCTTCGAGTTTTGAGGCGATTTTCTTTGCGGTTTCGTTTGATAACTTGGGTAGCTGTAGCCGCTTTGACAATGACAAAAAGCGTTTAATGTTATCACTACCGGCATGCGCTACCTCTTTGGTAAGTATAGCAAATTGTTCTTTATCTAATGAGATGTATAGGTCATTTTCCTTTGGAGGAATATACAAGCGATTATGATCGCGATCTAAATAAGCAGATTTAATAGCTAATAGGTTGACCATTAGTCGTGGTGTGATTTGCTTGAAGGCATAAATATAAATGCCTTCTCCTGTTTCCTCATCTATGCGTTCTATTTCTGTTTGCCAATCTTTGTAAGAGAATGTCTGTGCTGTTTGTAGCGGTTCCTTTCTGTTGGCGATATAAATGAGCGCTCCTTTTCCTCCCGTACCTTCGGGGGAAGTAACTGCAAATATTTCGTTTATCGGAAAAGTTTGTTGACTGGTACTTTTTCGTTTATTACTCTCATTCTTTTGAGCAATAGGAAGGATGATTTCAGTTAATGGTGTTGCCATAATATAATTAGATGTTAATAGCAAATCAAAGACGGTGCAAAGGTAAAAAAAGTATTCTTCGCACCGTCTTGATGAAGATTAATCTTCGCGCGAGTGCCAATACTCGTCGTTGTTTGGATTACATTGATCAGAATGATTATCGTAATCAGCCTTACAATGATCTGCATCTGAATTCCAGCTCATAATAGTAGGAAGTTTAATGATTAGTTCCAAAGTTGCCAACTATTTTCACTCAGTTGAAAATCAATTGACGGTGCAAAGGTAGTAGATAAAAATGACTCCTGCAATAGCCGATTCCGTCAATGGAAGAAAAACGCAATTTATAGAAAAAATAGTTGTTTTATGGAAATATTTTTTCGAGTATTAAGACAACCTTGCTGCGTTATTGGTTTATGTACAAGCAATTATTCATTGCGTTTTTGAATAGCGTCCGACAGGAGGCGGTAAATGGCTTGCTGCTCCTCGGTGAGCAACGAAAGGTGGTGATTCATCACATTCTCATCGCCACGGCGGGCAGGGCCTGTCTGGGCTTCGCGCGGAGGTAGGGTGTGAATCTTGGCTGCCGTCTCATCAATCAATGGCAATAGTGCTGAGAAAGGGATATGCGTATTCTTGAGCAGTTCTGCCGCCATGGTGTACATGAGGTTGGTGAAGTTATTGGTAAAAACACCCGCTACATGCAAGCGTTCGCGGTCGTGTTGCGATGCCTCATACACACGGCTCGTGATAGTCAACGCCAAGGAATAGACCGCACTAATATCGTCAATCCCGCGTGCCTCAAAGAACACTGGCACTGTGGAGAAATCCTCAATCACACGCGCTTTGCTGAATGTTTGGAAAGGATAAAAAACGCCCGCATGCGGTTTGTCGTCACCAAAAACCGTGATGGGCATCGTACCCGAGGTGTGAAGATGCAAGGATTTACCTACGCCGACTACCTGCGCCACCACATTGGGCAATGCCTCATCACGGACTGCATAAATATATACATTCGCCGCAGGAAGGTGGTCCAATCCCTCACGACTACTAACCATCTGACACGCTATGCCCTTCTTGCGAAACGCATAGTCCAAATTAGTGGCTACATTGCCCTGACCGATAATAACGATATTCATTGTGCTGTGTTTATTTCTCCTTGCGCTGCGCGCAGAAATCACAACTATCTAAACCATAGACTTTTTAGTTTGGATAGTTTGGATTTCGCGAGCTTGCGAGCAGGAGGTTATATTTCTGTAAGTGCCTTATAAAACTCCGTGACAGCAACGATGCCGTTTTCCCAGACTTCGAGGTCCATGGACTCGTTGGGCGAGTGAATGGCGTTCTTCTCCAAACCAAAGCCCATAAGGATAGTCTTCACACCTAATATCTGCTCGAAGCTGCTAATAATTGGAATACTTCCGCCGCGTCTTGCTGCCAATGGTCGTTTGCCAAATGCCACCTCAAAACCATGCTCCGCTGCCTTATACGCAGGAATATCAATAGGGCACACATACCCTTGACCGCCGTGCATTGGAGTCACCTTCACACGCACGCCCGCAGGCGCGATACCTTGTATATAATCCACGAAGGCTTGGCTTACCTTCTCGTGGTCTTGGTTGGCTACGAGTCGGCAACTGACTTTGGCATATGCTTTGCTGGGCAAAACGGTCTTGCTACCCTCGCCTGTATAGCCACCCCATATGCCGCAGATATCAAACGATGGACGGCAAGAGTTACGCTCCAAGGTAGAATAGCCTTCTTCGCCGAAAGTAGTATCCACATCTATCGCCTCGCAGTATGCCTGCTCGGAGAACGGAATCTGCTTAATCATCTCGCGCTCCGCCTCTGGGATAGGCAGCACATCGTCATAGAAATGAGGAATGGTGATGCGTCCCTTGTCATCCACCACCTTAGAGAGCATCTCGGTGAGAGCATTGATTGGGTTTTTCACTGCGCCGCCAAAGTGTCCGCTATGCAAGTCGCGATTAGGACCTGTTACTTCTATCTCCCAATACGCCAAACCGCGCAGACCCGTGGTGATAGAAGGCGTTTCCTTGCCAATCATGGAGGTATCACTTACAAGGATAATGTCGCATGCCAACAAGTCGCGGTGCTCTTCCAAGAATGCCTCCAGACTAGGACTGCCAATCTCCTCTTCGCCCTCGAAGATGAACTTCACACGACAGTTCATCAGTCCATGCTTCACAAGATACTCAAAAGCTTTTACTTGAATCATCGCCTGCCCTTTGTCGTCATCTGCGCCACGGGCATAGAGTCGGCCATCGCGAATACTGGGTTCCCATGGATTGGATTGCCAGAGTTCCAGAGGTTCTACAGGCATCACATCGTAGTGGGAATAGACGAGGACGGTGGGTATATTCTTGCCTTTAACCTCTAACCTTTCACCTTTAACCTCCATAGGCGAGTACTCGGCATACACAAACGGATTGCCTGCGGAGGGCATCACCTCAGCGTGTTGTGCGCCTGCGGCGAGCAGGAGTTCGCGCCAGCGCTCAGCGCAACGGAGCATATCATCCTTGTGCGCAGGTTGGCAACTGATACTGGGGATACGAATAAGACTCGCCCACTCCTCCATGAAGCGGGTGCGGTTTTCATTGATATAAGCACGAATCGACATGGTATTTACAATTTGACAATTTACGATTTGACAATTGATTTACTATTTTTAATATATTGTGTTTTTACCAAAAAAAATTGCTGCATTGCCACTTGACTCGAGAAAACTCCCTAAGACAGGATTTGAGGGGTACAAGTCCTTTGTAATCTAACTGCCTCACCGCTACGACAAATGTCGGTCACCGCGCAGAGTATTAGCACGCCATTGGAAAGAGCACCTTTCTCGGAAAAAATTTATGTGTTGAGTTTTCCGGTTCTGGGCAATGCAACAATATATGTAAGATCGCGTTATACTTCTTTACAAATTCTGTGCCAAAAGGCTTACAAGATATATAGTAGTTATTCAATCAATATTTTCTTATTTGAGTAAGATCGTTTCGGCGTGGCTCTATATATGTATATTGTTCTACGCCATTATCGTATGCCATTTGTGCACGGTCACTAAACCGCCACGCCAGTGTGGCTACAAGGCGGTGGGTATGGGTGCCGACTTCCATGGGGAGGAGTTGGCACTCAGAGGCATACTGGTGAAGCGTTTGCCAACGGTATTGGTATGCCAACTGCGCTACAATGGCATCGCCGCGATAGCCGAAACCGACACTGGCATATTGCGTACTCTGCGTGTAGCGATAGTCTATGTCGGTGCGAATGGAATAATAATCCAATCCTACTGGTTGTTCTTCTTTTATGAATGAAGACTCATAGACATATCCCGCATTAAGGAACAATCCGCGTATGACTTGTGCTTCCGCTCCTATGCGTAGCGTATGGACATCATCCATCTGCATAAAGCCCTCTTTATCCCTCATGGCGTGCGCATAATCGTACTGCAACGCTAACAAACCAATATTGCCCAGTTGTCCAGCAACGCTCACACTCGTACGAAGCGGGGAAGACATTTTCATCGTATGGACACCACTGGCAGGCGTCAAGCGTTCGTAGTCCTCTCCCGCTATAGTGGTGTACATATCACCTTCCGTTTGCATAGAAAGACTCATTACAGTAGGGGTTTGAAAAGAAGCTCCCAAACGCAGTGCGCGTAACGGACGATAAATAATACCAAATGAAC
The DNA here is from genome assembly GCA_017628395.1 of Paludibacteraceae bacterium. Taxonomy (GTDB): domain Bacteria; phylum Bacteroidota; class Bacteroidia; order Bacteroidales; family Paludibacteraceae; genus Colicola. The sequence goes on from JAGBZD010000089.1 coordinate 34,532, forward strand.
CACTTACACCCACACCCGAAACATGAAACATAGAGCGCAATTCGGCAGAATTAAGACGATTTGTTTCTACAAGCGATATGTTTTTAGTATAGCTAATCGTGGGGATATTCAAGGCAACGCCTACATACCACTGATTGCTGATATTTCCCGCCCATGAGAGAGCGTATTGGTCGGAATTGCCTGATTCAGCCACAGACAAGGAGCCGTCCGTAAAATTAACCGCAGGTTGCCATTGATTATTTTCGATAGGGTCAATAAGATATGCTTCATAACCCAAAATACTGAGCCAGCCTATCTCCACATTATCCCAAGGTGTATTTTGCAAGTTTTCTTCAGCAACACCCCCCATATCATTGGTAATATTGCAGATAGTTTCCACCATGCCCGTATTCTGCCCATTAACCACCACATCGCGATTGTAGTTAGCAAGACGGTTGATGGAGAACATCAGGTTGTTGTAAATCAGTCCGCGCTGCTTATTCGCATTGCCCCACGACCATATAGCCGACACTTGTGGTGCGGCGAAGCGAGAGCGGGTGTAGCGTTGTGCGGAATTGTTTAGAGCGGTATAGCGTTGTGTAGTATTGTCTATTGTTTCATCAATAGTCAATGTAATCTCGCTTCGGCGATATAGTCCTAATCCCGCAGGGTTGTCCAATGCAGCCGATGGGTCGCCACCGATAGCTGTCATTGCGCCGCCCATACCCACATAACGCGCCGTACCGATGATTTGGCGTTCGGAGAAGCGCTGTACATCTTGAGCTCTCAGTGTATAAGAACAAGCTAAGAATACAACTATTAATATGTAGGAAAGGTGTTTCATTTTATAGAAAGACAACATCAACAACTTGCGCGGCAATCAACTCCCTGCCGCGCTCAAAGAGATTTTTCAATTTTCTACTATGCGCATGACTACGGTATCGGGGTATTGGGTGGTATCTTCCAAGAAGATGAACTCGCGTGCATTGCGATCATATACGGGCTCGGTGGGCATCATCATCGTATCCGATTGAGCCCAGTAGTAGGAATCATCGGTATATAAGCCTACCCCAGCCCTCCCTGAGGGGAGGGTGTTAGGCGATGAGGCGAGAGGCGACAAGGCGACAAGGCTCGGAACCAACAGCCCAATGGTTAATATGATTATGCAGCGTTTCATGCGAGTAAGGGCGCTAAGGTCATTAAGGACTTTAAGGTCGTTAATGGTCTTTCAGCAAAAGTTGTGCCAAAGCGATTAGTTGCGGAAGCCGATGATCTCGCGTACCTCGCGGATAGTCTTCTCGGCGCTGGCAGCCGCAGCTTCAGCACCCTCACGAGCTACCTTCAAGAGATACTCCTCGTTGTTTTGGAAATCGAGGATACGCTCGCGGATTGGTGCGCAGAAAGCGTTGATGTCCGCAGCGAGTTGCTTCTTCATATCGCCATAGCGAATAGCCATATTGTTGTATTGGTCGTTGAAGTAATCATAGGTATCTGGAGTAGAAACAAGTTGCATCAGTGTGAAGAGGTTCTCAATTGGCTCTGGCTTCACTTGGTTGAGCATAGTAGGTCCTGCATCGGTGACAGCACGCATCACTTTCTTCTTGATGGTGGCCTCATCATCGCAGAGGTAGATAGCATTGCCTTCGCTCTTGCCCATCTTGCCGCTGCCGTCCAAGCCAGGCACTTTCACTGCTTTGGCGTTGAAGTGGAAAGACTCAGGTTCTTTGAAATACTCTACATCATAGATACGATTGAAGCGGCGAGCAAAGAGGCGCGCCATCTCCATGTTCTGCTCTTGGTCTTTGCCCACAGGCACTTTGTCTGCCTTGTGCACAAGGATGTCCGCCGCCATGAGGGATGGGTAGGTCAGCAGACCCGCATTCACATTGTCGGGTTGCTTGCGCGCTTTCTCCTTGAACGATGTCACACGCTCCAACTCGCCCAAATAGGCGTTCATGTTGAGGTAGAGATAAAGTTCCAACACTTGCTTCACATCGCTCTGCACATAGATAGGTGCTTTTTGAGGGTCGATGCCACATGCCAAGTATTCCGCTAAAATAGTGCGAACGGAAGTGCGTATGTTTTCTGGTGTAGGGTGCGTAGTGAGCGAATGCCAGTCTGCGATGAAGAACATACAGTTGTACTCCTCTTGCATCTTCACAAAACTCTTTACCGCACCAAAATAATTACCAAGGTGCAAATTACCCGTAGGGCGAATGCCACTGATTACTTTTTCCATTGTTCAATATGGTTTAATATGGTTCTAAATTGCGCAAAATAGTTTAATATGGGCGCAAAATTACTACTTTTTTTTGAGATATGCAAGTTTTTTTGTACTTTTGCAGACAAATAGCAAAAATCACTATGACACTGGCAGAATACATCGAACAACATTCATCGCCTGAAAGCGATGCTTTACGCAAAATAACCCGCAGTA
>JAGBZD010000090.1 GCA_017628395.1 Paludibacteraceae bacterium
AACACTCTTGCCGGAGGATGATGCCGCGTATGTCAACTGGGGTAGGGAATGGCGTATGCCTACCAATGACGAACTTACCGAATTGCGCACATTGTGCACCTGGGAGGCTGAAACGATAAATGGTGTGAAAGGCGCTAAAGTCACTGGACCTAATGGCAATAGTATTTTCATCCCTCTGGGCGGGTCATACAATACGTTCGACGACCAACTCAACTCTGTAGGCACTCACGGTTGGCTTTATTCGTCCACTAAAGCTTCTTCTGATAATCAAGCTAGGGAGATAGGTGTCTCCTCTAGCGGTGGTGCGCAAACTAGCTGCAGCCGCTGTGTGGGATTGAATATCCGTCCGATACGTCAAAACAAAACCTACTACTATGGTTTTACCGATGAGCAGTTTGCTGCGGCTACTTCTACGTGGAATCCACCTGGCATGGGTTGGGCGATTATCGACCAATCGCCTATTCAGGGCAAGGTGTTGTATGGTATTCGCATGAAGGTAGCTAAAGCGGGTAGCTTTAATCTGTATAAAGTGACAACGCTTGCAGAGACGTCAGAGAGCAATATGCAATTTGTGACTACTGTCACTACCTCTAAAACGGGCTTACAGAATATTGATTTCGAAGCGCCATTTTATTTGGCAGCGAACGAATACTTAGTGGTAAGCCGCCCATCGGATGCTTCCACTACTACGCTCGTTGGTAATCACATGACTTCCGATAATATGCTACAGCCGTTTTATCGTCAAGTAGGAACGCCCACTGTTTCAAAGGCGAATGTAAGTTCGCTGATGGTCGATTTCTATTGATTAGCGGAAGTGAAGAGCGAATATTTATTAAAAACAAAAATTAGGCGAAAATTAGACCAAAAATTGAGGAAAAGCCCCTCCCAACCTCCCCAGGGGGGGGGAGGAGTAATACCAAAATTGTAGTATATTATAGAAAATTATTCAAAATTTATAGGATTGCTTGCAATTGGGGAAATGAAGCCCTTTCTTATACACAATACTCGTAAGTATATGATTATCTAAAATTTAATAGAGGATTATAAAAATTTAACCGGACAACAATAATTAACTATGAACTATAAGTGATGAGTGATAAGTAGTGATTAATAGGGAGTTAGGATATTCTCTTAGTTAGAAGAATAAGTGCGCAAACTGCGAAAAGTGCGAATTTGATGACAAGTTTGACTTTTCCTAAATAAGGTTGACAGTTTTTATATATTTTTAACTATAAGATTAGACACTTTTCTGAAAAATGTTTACAATTTCCTAAAAAAGTTGACATCATCCTAACTTTGTTGACATTGTTTATAATATCCTTTCCAATGCTTCTGTTGTACTCCCTGTTGCTGGTGTGCAACAGAAGGTGTTTGGTAACCAATACTCATATGCGGGCGGCTATCATTATAAAAGGTTATGAACCTTTCTATCGCTTCCCTCGCCTCATCATAGGATTGGAAAGGTTTTCGCCGATAGACTAATTCTTGCTTTATTATTCCGTTTATACGTTCTGCTATTGCATTATCCGTAGGTTTGTAATCTTCAGTCATACTAATGCTTATATAGTGAGAGTCTAGTTCCTCTACATAAGCATTGCAGCAATACTGGATGCCTCTATCAGAATGATGTATTAGTCCACTAAGATCATCTTTCCCTGCTTGAGTAATAGCCATTCTAAGTGCCTCTAATGTGTGCTTAGCACTTAAAGAATCGGCAAAACACCAACCTACTATCTTATGCGAATAAGCATCTGTTACTAAATGCAAATAATAACTTTCATTATTAACATCTATATATGTTATATCACTTACCCAGAGTTGATTAGGCTGTTTTAATTCAATGCCTTTAATGAGGTTTTTATACTTACGAAAACGATGATTAGAATTAGTCGTGCGGCGTGGGCGTGGACGCCTTAGCGTCAATCCATACCTGTCCATTATTCTAAAGAACGCATCTCTACCTGGCATCCAATCGGGCATATAAGCATCTTGTATCATACGCCACATTTTGTATCGACCAATACCAGCATCTTCCTCACGAATGGAACGAGCCATCTCCACTATTGTGCGTTCATGTAAGAGATGATTCTTATTACGTTCACGTCCTTGGTAGTAGGCCTGTCTGCTATGGCCAAACAGTTCGCAAGCAGCTTCTATGGACAAGCCTTGCTGCTCGCAAATCCGTTCTACTGCTTGGCCCCACATTTTTTTCGTATCGCTAGGCCTTGTTCCTCAGCTACATCAATCAAAGCATTTAACGCTATATTCTGCATCTCGCTCTTATGAAGACGCGCCTTCAAATCCGCAATCTGAGACTCTAATTCCTGACGTTCGTCATCTTTCATATTCTTTGGTTTACCCTTTTCTGCTGCAAAGGTAATACTTTTTGAGCAATTTTGCAAATTTGCACGCCATGTTGCAATGGTTGATACGCTTGGAATACCATACTTTTTTGCTAACTCTGCATAACTTAAGTCGCTTGTTTCATACTCGTGAACAATACGCATCTTGTCCGTTTTACTAAATTTATACTTCATAATGACACTTTTTTGTGTCAACTTATTTCAGGACAAGACA
>JAGBZD010000091.1 GCA_017628395.1 Paludibacteraceae bacterium
CGATGAATACAATAAGAATGTTCGCAAGTCTTTCGGTTGTGAGTTGTTTCATCTTTCTACGACACCAAGTCGGCAATTAGATGTGCTTCAGTGGAGTTCGTCTCCACAAACTTTGACAACAGAACTGCTCGATAGGGTTTTTGCGTTTTATAATGAGGAAATCGAGGATTACAAGAAGAGCATTGCAAGGTATAAGGCAACTATAGCTAAGTTGGAAACTCGCATACTCAAGGCTAATATAGAACTGTACGATAAGATTAGTAAGGATATTGATGAATACAATGAAAGCATAGGCTTTTTGGAAGAAGATTTTGAAAACACGCAATACCTATATAACAAGTTCTATTTTGCAAAGGGCATATTAGATAACAAGTCTAATGCAGAGTACTACGAATTGGTTTACACAAAATGTTAGAGGATATAAGATTATGAGAATACAATACACATCTGACATACATTTGGAGTTGTCAGATAATTCAAGATTTATAAACAGTATGCCGTTTGAGGTTACTGGTGATGTATTAGTTTTCGCTGGTGACATAGGTTACTTGCGCGACAAGACATTGCCAAATATGAAGTTTTGGAAATGGGCATCAGCAAACTACCGCGAGGTGTTGTTGGTGCCCGGTAATCACGAGTTCTATGGTAATGGCGATGTATTAGCCTATGGCGATAGTTGGAGCCGTGAGATACTGCCTAATGTGCATTATTATCAGAACAAGGTGGTACGCATTGATGATACGGACTTCATTATCTCTACTCTGTGGTCGCATATCCAGCCTCAGGACGAGTATTTTGTAAGTCGAGGTATGAACGATTTTAGGCAGATACGATATGGCGGTCGTAGGTTTACTACCGATGATTTTAATGCCGAGCATCAAAAGTGTTTGTCGTTCATTAAACAGAGTGTCGCCGAGAGTACGGCAGAGAATATTGTGGTAGTAACGCATCATCTGCCATCGTTGGCAGTCGTAGCTCCACAGCATAAAGGCAGCCTGCTTAATAGTGCATTTGCAACAGAGTTGGGTGACTTCATTGCTGATAGCCGTATAGATGCGTGGATTTTCGGACACTCGCACGCTAACGGAGAGGCAACCATCAGCAATACACGCCTTGTCTGCAATCAACTTGGCTATGTTTCCTACGGAGAGCATCTTGGTGGCTTTGATGGAGGTAAATTTATTGAGATATAGAAGTGTTTATTTAAGAAATAAAGAATAAGATATAATGAGCAATCAACCAGATTTGACAAAATTTCGTGGTGCGATATTTTGGGATACAGCAATAGAGAATATTGACTTCACAACGCACCGTGGTTATGTTATAAACCGCATTTTCGAGCGAGGTAATGAGGAGCAGATATTGGAGATAATTCGTTTTTATGGTATTGAAACTATTAAGAATGAAATAAGGCTCGATAGTAAATCTCCATTTGAAAGAAAGATTCGCGAGAACTTAGATAAGTACATTTACTAATAAAAATGCTCCACATATGATGATTCCCTGCTATCATAGTGGAGCATATATTAAAAGATAGACTTAATGTAGTTTATAAGTTGTAGATTGTTACAGTTTGGGATTTCAAGACTTTTGCCACCTTTGAAACCGTGTTGTAGTAGAACGGACTCTGCTAATTGTGAGCCATTATATTCTTCGAGCAATTCTAACTTATATGTCTTATCGTTAGGTGCTTTTTCTACCCAATAGTCTTTATCTTGACGTTCCTGATGTTCAGCAGTTACAACCATCTTAAAGCGAACACTACGCTCATCAGACATAAATAGATAAACTATATCGCCTACAGCAAAACGAGCCCTGCCCATCCTCCAACTGATAAAACCAAGGTTTAGTATTGCATCGGCGTGCCTACATCTTTTCCTGTTTGCAAAGGCAATCCAAGTACGGTTACATTTATTCATAGCAGTACAATTTGTAACTTTTTCAAAATGATAAATATAATTAGTATCGTTTATGAATGTTAGTCTTCTTTTAATTTGGGAAGATGAAATATCATTACTTCCAAATATATGGGTTTAGCATCGTCTGTGGGAAGATGAAATATATAACTGAATGACGATTCAGCTCTTTCTCCTGAGTTTCTCACAAACAATTTATGCGTTGGTAGTTCTTTTTTAATAGAATCTATAACAGATGTGAAATTTTCCCCTTTTACAAAGAAAATAAGAGCAACCTTAGTGTCTCGAACTGTTAAATATCGTTCAAATAGTTGATCAATGGCATTATGCATAGCCTTTGCTCCATGCCAAAATTTACATTCTGCGATAAACAAGTTGGCTCCTGATGTGGCATCTTTTAAGCATATATCAGTTTTCCCGCCATAGTTAAATGTTTCTCCTGTTGCTGTGACATTATCATACCGGCACTCTAGTCTTAATAAAAACATATCACGCAAAGACTCTTCGTCTTTTCCGATGTAAAGTAATGGTTTTCTTTCTATAGATTGCCCACATTTGTATATTTCAGCAATAATGTCCTCATACATCTCATTAGACATTGATGGATATGTTTCATATTTTCTGCTTCCCACATTTGGTTTGGGTGTACGCTTTTTCTGGATAGTTGGTACGGTTATTTTTACGGGTGTATCCACACATGGTTGCACATTGATTGCATGAAAGAATTTATTTTCAGCCAAACATTTATCTTTTGCATGCTTAAATTCTAATTGAGCTTGCTGTCTAATTTGGGAGTTAAAATCAAGTACCTCTGGGTTGATGGATAGATAATGTAATACTTGGTGTTCAAAAGCACTTTGTTTGTTATGGGTAAACTGTTCTGCATTTTGATCCCATACCTCGAAAACGAGGGATAAAGTATTATTCAATTCGTTTACCCTCAGTTCTGCATATGCCCCACCAATTGTAAATGAATTAGGACGGACATTAAAAAGAATAGCATCGCCACTGAACGGATAACTTACCTCAATCCTATATCCTTCATATATCATTTTATGTCCATATATGCCATATCTCGCACTATCATATGGATTTTCAACCTCTTTCGATATTGGCGTGGGTTCATGAATTATTTCATTATCTCGATGAACGCACAGAGGCTCTAACGAGTATTTGTCTTCTAGATAATCTATATATGAGTTTTCATCAATATTTAATATCTCATTTTTTGAAAGCTGATTAATTTCCTTTTTAAGTAGATTAATTCGAGCTTCAAAAAAATCTCTACGACTCTCGTATTTATGTGATTTTTTATAATACATACAACTAGTAATAATATGATAGTCTAGCAAGAATGAAGGAAAGATACTTTAAACTGGTTATCTCGTTCTTTGAATTCACTAACGAAATGTCGATTAGACTTTAGGAAACTTAATAACTCTCTGTTATGTTCGTTAATATCAAAAGAAGCTGCCCCATATGTTGTATTAAGTTTCAAGTATTCGCCACCAAGTGATGCTATCATCTGTGTTTCTCTAGACTTACTATATGTAAGAATTTGGTTAATGCGATTAATTGATCTAATTTTCAACTCCCAACTAGTACAAAGATTTATAGCATTTATTATTAAATCATAATTGTTATCCGCTGTAAAGTTTATTTCAAGATAACATCGACAAATAGCATCTGCAAAGCGAGATGCGAAACTGTCATTATCTATTTCTGTTATTAACTCTAGTAACTGTATTTTTGATATGATGTTTATCTTGTCAGATTCTAAAATATGACAATAAACCTCATTATTTGCAGTATGATCACTATCCATAAATGCCTTAAAGTTATTCAATATGAACAGTGATAGTGTATATGGTGAAAAATGCTCTTGGATCAAAGCATAACTATCATCGCCATATTCAAATTTATTATTTGAAATAACGATGTCCATCCTTTTAGAAGATAGTTCCGATAAATCATCGTTATTCGCAAATTCAAATGGGAATAAAGGCAATAATTGAGCATAGACATCTTCCGGTAGACTATTGTTGGCAAATAGCAAATCAAATGCACTCATAACAATATCCTCATTGTTATATTCTATGGTTTGATTTCTTAGTTCGTCGCAATGCCTAATGATAAATTCAGTGTGATAATCATCTATCTGTTTTTTGTTATGAGAAAAACTATCAAATATATTCTCCCACAAAACAGCTATGTGATCTGTTGAAAATAAAATACCTTCGACCTCTGGATTAACACCATTCAGGTCTTTTATAGTACAATATTGTTTCTTGACGTATTGCTTTTTGAAATCGAAAGGAATACGGGAGTCATTTATCAGGGTTTTTATGGCATCTTCCTCCTCTTCGATGCTGGTATCAGGAATAAACTTATATATTGCACTCAAAGAACGCCATAGATTTGCATATACATTTTTGTTACGATTGTGAATAATTGAAGTTATTGTTTTGAGTTTAAAGTTCTCTCCAAGTATGGTTTTAACATTATCAATATTTATTGCATATAAAGAATGATCCAACACAAAGTTGTATAAAATGGTAGCTTCCTCTATATGCCCATCGAATATCCTTGTAAATCGCAATTTCAAGCCCTTTAATAATCCACATAAGTGATCAATATCCAACAATACAACATTGTTAGCTATTACACTATACATATTATTTAGTCTGTCAGAATAGTTTTTATACTTATTTGCAGTATCTACTGGGCAGTATTTAAAAAACAATAACACTAATTCATCTTGTAATTCAATGTGGTTATCATTGAAGGCGACATCTAAAAACCAATCGTATTCTGTTAATATATGCTCGAAGAACTCCAGGCAATTAGCCCCCACTTTATCATATTCAATCATAAATTTAGGGGCGATTCTAACATTAGAAAGAATGCGATCTAAAAATGTGTGATATTCCGTATTAACGGATAAATAATCAACTATATTGAAATTTAAAGCGGTTTCACTATCGTAGTATTCTGTAACCATACGTTTTACTACGCCATCAACATTATCCAACTTATAATCATATCCCAGAGTAATTCCTAAAGTGATCGACTGAAGGTACTTATTGTCATTATCAGTCAAAGAGCCTGGATAAAAATATGAAATATATTGTGGGTAATTTTCATCAATATATCCATTACGTAGTAAAAATAGAATCATTCTGCATTGATCCATTGCCTCGGTGTTCAATTTGTCATCCTTGCCTAATAGATGGCAAACTTTATACTGATCTGTAATTATACCAAGAGCAATATTCCCATCTTTGATTTTTGAAATAATATTAGATAATGAGCTATTGGCTAAGCTAATTATTTGAGATTCAAGTTTATTCCTCTCGGCAACAACTCTTGCCATTTCAGTTTCAGCCTTACGAAGTTGTTCTACAAATCCATCCCCATTATTAAGGTTATTATCAATGTCATCAAACACTATATCATATAATTTCGACTCTCTGTTTCCATTGTTTTCAGTAATATACTCGTCTACAGAGTCATCGGCGAACGCTCTAAACAATTCGTCAGTTTTCTTAACCTTATCAAGTGGATACTCTTTACCTTTAATAACCAGTCCGACAATACCATACGATTTTTTCAACTCTTCAAGGTAATTATTACGTATCCCATAAAGTTGAATACTTAGTATACCATCTATATTCTGATTATAAGAATGGTATTTATCAACATCTTCTTTGGTTGCCTCCTTTGAGAAATGTTCTTTTGCATTTATAGACAGGTATAAAACACCTGATTTAGTATGTAAAAGTGAATAATCTCGTGGATACTTATTTTTATATATCGTTATTGCAAATAATTTATGATCTTCTAATGATTTGCCAATTTGAATTTTGTATTGTGTAAACTCATTTATTACATTATATAGTTCTCGCATTCCATGAATGTAGGAACCTAATTCTTGCCATTGCTGCTTTGAAATCTTATATGTGTCATCTTGACCATATTGTTTTATTAAATAGTCTGATGAATTATTGGCATTAACAGCTGGTATAGCAGAAACGATATAATCAAAGAATTTGGTTCTATGTTCTCCTATAAACACATCATCTTTAATAGCATATATAAACTTTATTGGACTTTTTATTTCAGCTGAGTCATTAAGAATTGCATTCAATTCTCGTAATTTTAAGAATAAGGCCCTTGGTTTTTTAATTCGATCTAGATCCTCAAATACAACAACATTAGCCTTTGTAGCGCGAAAAAAGCATTCTATTTCATCTAAATGTTTGTTAAAAACTGATGCTTTTTCAGAGAATTCAATAGATGTGTTATAGACATCAAGACGCTTTATTGTATAGCAGTGTAATCTTTTTATTATTTTTTGTAAAAACTTGATAATGAAGTAGCATATATATATTAATGCAACGACATCAGTAATTACATTCAACCAATACCCATATGTTAAACCAAACAGTTTGTAATATAACGCATAAGCCCAGTCTATTTGTAACCAATTTGGCTCAAATAGAATACATATTGCAGTTATGAATAATGCAATCTTAGTTATCCATCCATTTAATTCCTTTTCTTCTAAAATAAATGGTTTAATGTATCTATATTGCCCAGACTTATGACTATCTGTCTTATATAATAATTGTTGAACTATACTAGATTCTATATCTTGAGCATTGGTGTCTAATGTTGACAATGAGATGTTGACAAAATTATACTCACTACCTACTTCGTCTTGTAGTGTCCTGATAATAGATGATTTACCAGAACCATATGCTCCAGTTATTGCGATATTACGACAATCATTCTCTTTAAGAACTTCTTTTAACTCTTTGACAGACTGATGTGCGGTATCGGCTTCTGTTAGTATTGTTGGAGATAGTAGGTGGGTATGCTGTCTCATATATGTCAATGTTATCTTTAGGCCTTTTTTTAAATCTAATATGGTATATACCTTTGGCTACACTATGAATTATAATTGATATTTATTGTGGTAGGATACACTAATTGGAGCTTATAATTCGCACATTACAATCCATCTACCATTACGCTTGCCGTTCTCTCTTTCGAGCAGACCTCGCTCAATCAGGGCGGGGGTCATACGCTTTACTGTTCTTTCCGACTTGCCAATGTGCTTTGCAATCTCAATCTGTGTTGCATTTGGGTTTTCTTTCACAAATCGCAAAAGTGCTAACTCATCAAGATTACAATTCAAAGTGCCATCCAAAGTGTCATTTTGGCTCTTTGAAACTTCTGCCGTGGCACTTTGGAGCTCGCCTGCCAACATTGTACGGTTACTCAACTTGTTCTGCTCGCCGAACAGAAGGTTTCTGAAAAACAGTTCGAGGTACTCTGATGTCGCAAAGATTCGCTTCGGGATATTGTTGTAGTTTGCCCTTACAAGCGCATTTCTGAAATACCACGAGTTATCCTTGAATACATCGTTATCGACACTGAATCCGAATGTCTGCAACCACTTCATCGTAAATACGGCGGTAGTGCGGGTGTTACCCTCACGGAAGGGGTGTATCTGCCAAATGCCCGACACGAACTTGCAAATCTGTTTCACTGCCATATCGGCATTGAGCACCGAATAATCGGTTTTCTTCTCCTGCTCGAAGTCGTATTCGAGCGTCTCACGCAGCATATCATAGTTCGAATAGAGCACCGTGTCGCCACTCAGCACCCACTCCTTCTTTGTGATATTGACATCACGTAACTTACCGGCGTGTTTGTAGATACCCTCAAACAATCTGCGGTGTATTCTCAGCAGATAATCGGGAGTGAATGAGAACGACTGCTCGGACAAAATCTCGGTAATACGCGCAGAAACCTTGTCTGCCTCCTCTGTGCGCTCGTCGTCAAGATGCTCGCGAACATCTTTGGTCTGATAATAGGTGTCAAGCATATCCTTGACCTGGTCGATAGTAATATCGCCCTCGATATGTTGCACCGCAGTCTTGATGAGATACTCCGACGGCTTCAAACCATCCACATCTTGAAGACCTATCGCTGTTTGCCAAGCATTAGCCTTTGCCTTTTTATCGGGTTCTCCTTGAACTATGTATTTATCAAATTCGCTCATATTACCTTAATATATGTTAATTAGGATTAGATGCATAATATATACTTGTAATGAAACTAAATATAAATGATTATAGTATATTAAGTAATAATATGTCCAATATCTAAACTGTTAACGTTCCTATGTAATTTCCATAAGAATCTGGAAGATTTTCGTTATCTAAGTAGTCCGCTGTATATGAATCAGATGATACATATATATGAACTTTGTCATTCTCGCATTCAAAAGTTATATCTCCTGCAGAATTCTGAGTTATTGTATTATAATTATTGTAGTAATTAAGATCTTTACATGGAGCTTCTCCAATCACAATGATTTTAGGATTTAATTTCCTTAATACATCTTCTGGAATTTTACCAGAATCTCTTCCGTGATGAGGTGCAAATAATATGTCCACTTTAGGCCAAGCTACATAATTCCTAATATTTTCTTGAAATTCTGTTTCGAGATCTCCCATCCACAGAAAAGTTGCACCATCAGCTATGGAATACTTGATAATAGGAGATATATTATTAGGGCTTCCACCATTTTTTGCAGTCTTTAATGCTTCTTTGTAGGCATCATTTGAAATATCTGGCCATATGCATGTCAATCCAGCGCTACCTCTTGTTTCATCGCTTTCGTTCATCCATTTCCGACTACACCCTTTATATAAATAAAAATGATGTTTGCCATCTCGAAGTTTACAATACTCCTTGAAGTCATCGCTTTCATCATCTTTCGTAGCCTCATTTTGCACGCAATAAAAGTTTGTAATTCTAAATCTATTGTTGTACTCTTTAAGACCTTTAATATGGTCCTCGTCTGGATGGGTAGATATAAAACGAGTTATTCCTTTCCCCTTAGAGGATTCAAAGATCTCATTGAATATTCTCAAACGATTCAATGCACAATCATAACAACAATCAATAGTTGTGAAATTATCAGAGTTATGGCGAATATAAAACATATCACCATTACCAACTGAAAATGACTTAATTATACTCATATATACTTTTA
>JAGBZD010000092.1 GCA_017628395.1 Paludibacteraceae bacterium
CAAGATGTATGGCTATACGCTGAGAATCATTTTCAACCTTTACAACATTAAAGGCTGTAAGCATATCGGTTGGTAGCATCAAGCTTACCAAGGAGAGTAGTATATCTGTATTCATAACACAAAGATACTATTTTTTTCTTTCCCCCCCACCTTTTTTCGGGTGTCCCTATGTCACGAACCAACTAAGAATTGTTGTTTTTCACGGCATTACTTGCCCAAATGTGGTTGAGCCTATATGATAGTGATATATTGCTGGTATTCGCCCTGCGCCATTTTTATAAGGTATCAGCTCTATTGCTTCGCAGTTCGAATCCGGTGACACTACAGAGAAAACCAAGTAGTTATGATAAAAGGTCGCTTTTTTATTATATAGAGGGTTGGTTTACTAGGCTTGTGTAAACTCCATGTGTAAACTGAGGTGTAACCCAGGAAAACTATGGCAACAATAATCATCATGCTATGTTATAAGGCTATAATGTTAAAAATGGTGAGCACCTACTAATGCTGAGTTAGCAATCAGAGTTTATGATTCCTCCTCTTGGGCTTGCAGAGCGATGAATTAATACTTTGATACATATGGCTTTACTACCAACTATCAATGGTGTGGCTATTATACGAAGAGCATAAATAGTGTGTGCCGCAAAGAGGAATAAACCCTCTTGCGGCACACAAAGCTTAGCGATGCAGGTAAGGTCTACTTCTTGGCCTTATATTCCTGGATCTTACGCTTAATCTCTTTTGTAGCCATTACGATACCGTAGGCTAGCATCTGTTGGACATTTGGAGGCAACATAGTTTTGAAATTTTAAAGGTTAAACACTTAAAGTTGTTTGGGAGATGTCACACCACAAAATAGTATCCTTCTTATGGCGGTCATACTTAGTAGTGGTTGTATAACCACTCACTCTTTCTTCGGCTTCTCCTTATCCAACTCTTTCATCATTTCGTAGGCTTTCATAGCCAAATACAAGCTAAAAGGATAACAAATCAACATAGTAGTAAAAATTTTATTTAACAATTTTAAAACCCAGTTTTAAGATGAGTTTTAATGTCTCAATTGCCGTGTCACGGTCGTATAGCTTCTCATCGCTGTTTAGTTCCTCATATGGAACTAAGCATGGGTGTTGCTTTAGACTATCGTTTCGCTCTGGGCCATAGGTCCAACCTTGCTCAATACGATTCTGAGCCCATACTTCGTGAACATTCTCTGCCATAGCCTCAATCAATCTGTCCAATTCCATCGGAAGAGTGATGTCGCTGGTCTCGATTGGATGTGGAATGTAAGTTCTTTTCATATCATCCATAGTTTTGTTTTATATAAAAGAGTCAAATCAATCTAAAATCTAATATTGGCAAAATCTCGGCTATAAAAATGGGCCAGAGCTACCACCTTACATTAGGCCTTGTAGTTTGTCATCTCGTTCTTAATAATATTGTTAACATCGCTCTTATTATGAGCTATAACTGCCGTATTATATATTTAAAAGTTTATGTTGTAAATATTCTAATAGCTAATTAAATTCCTTTTACTATAATGAGTCAATTTATATCATACATCTAATACTTTTTACATATATTTTTTTGAGGTATCTTGTTCTTATTACGTACTCATACCTCCACAATAGCCTGATGCGTACAAATGATAACCTTGACAATTCCATCTTTGAAATCTTTATCGCCGAGGACCTCGCCCATCTGAAGAGGGGTTGGAGATAGGTCTACAACGCACAATGGACTACCCAGAAAGGCAGTCCATTGTCTTATGTACAAAATAGTTATTACCCCAATATCAAGACTTTCAGAAATTTTGCTTATATATGTTACGGATAATGACCTCAGTCGCGATACTATACATATTAATTGACATTTTATTGTCGTAATCTTACGTGCTCTAATTTGGCTGTTTAGGATGCTCACAAAAAGGGAACTCGAAAGGCGATTTAAAGATAACGATAGCTCGTTGAAGGTGGTGATTGTTGCGATTTGTTGCACGGATTCTACTACTCTGTATTCTATGTTAAGTCGAATATAGCTCGCACTGCGGTAATTGTGGGCGGTGTCGATTTTCTGCAAGTGTTCAAACGAGATGAGATCAAGTAACTCTACATATAGGAGGCCTTATTATTTGGCCAATCACTATTGTTGTGCCAAAGCCTTTTGGCTCGTTATGAGCGATTAGGGGCTGCTTATTTCGAGGTGGTAACCAATTTTGATGGTAAGGGCAAAATATCGTTCTACGAGATTAACGATCATATAAACGAGTCGCTCAAGCAGAGTACCAAGAGCGAGCACTAATCCCGAAATGATATTTCCTGTTTCCAAACTCTAGTTGTGGTGACTTAGGAGTTGTTTGACGAGTGTAAATAGAGCTTATTATTGTTATTAATAGGATTGGTTAATATGGCTCAAAGCAATAGCCGCAACCTTATTGTTATAGGTTGCAGCTATTGTTGTTAAACTGTAATCTTTTTGTTATTATTTGAAATCCTCCCATGTAAGTTTTCTGCCGCAGTGTGAGCAGTATAAGTGGTGCATTTCGATAGCCTCACCACACTCCGAGCATTGATGAAGATTATTCACATTGACAATGCGATAACCCATACGTTTGAGAAGTTTAATAGTACTGGTAGCATTTTGAATATCATTTTCCTTATCTTTATCGCTTAGCTCAGAATATGGGCGCAGGAAGTGGTTGCAACCTTCAACCTCATTTCCATTCTCGTCAAGTGGAGCATATTTAATAGTTGGATTCTTCTTAAACTTATCTACAGCCCATACATTATGGATATTCTCTGCTATCATATCAATCAACTCCTCCAAATCTGCTTCCAATGATACATTGCTAACATCTATTGGATTAGGACTATACTCAAATTCGTACTGCTTCTCTCTAACAAGCACTAAATAATTCTTCGATTCGCCCCATGACTTGATAAAAAGCGTGAGATCGTAAGTGTCTGTTTCGTTACTTGTTGCTGGATTGTAAAGAGTAATGGTTCCATTTTGCTGATCTATACTGATAGGTACTACAGCGTGGTTAGGGTTATCTTCGACAAAATAGTCTTGAGACTCGCTACCAGTAAGAAGGTTGTTGTTAACAATAACAATAGCATTGCATTTTAACTCTCCATCAAGACCCTCCAACGCATTTTTAAGGGTATTAATATCAGCGTTATACTTGCGAATTACGAGCAGACCATTATCTTCCAATAATTTACCCACATTGTAGAGAGGTGTACCTAAGTCGCGAAGCCAATAGTTGTTGCTTTGTGCTCTAGTTGTAATAGTCTTCTCGTCGATATCTTTAATATATTTTTTGAGAATGTAGCTCTCGCACTGCACATCGCACAGGTTGTTGCCATCGTCAGCAGCGAGGCTTGTAACAGGAATAAAGTTGCCATAACTACGCTCTAGATTTATGGTATGACTCATTCGCTGTTGGGTAACGAGATACTCCTGGATGGATGGATCAAACACCATCGCCTCCAAAATATTCAATGTCTCTACGGCATAGGTCTTACCTGCCAAGAAGAGATCAAGCTGTTTCTTTGAAATATTATTTATTTTCATTACTATTGCAGTTTAATTGTTTAATATTGAGATTATATTTTAAGCGTTGTGAGTTTAGTTGTTCTTAAAGAACTTTTTGCCTCTTCGTTACGCACCTCTTCGTTATATCTATTAATATCCGTGTCTGTAACATATTCCTTTTTTGTTTTCGCACTTATAGACTTAACCTTTTTATATGCCTTAATTAGGTCTGCTGAGAATTCCGATTCTTTCTTGCCGTATGCCTGAGCTAACTCTTCTAAAGTCTTGTTAGAAAGGAAAAAGTTCTTTAAAATTTCCTTTTGATGCTCATTCGTCAGCATATCGATATTGGTCATGACCATATGTTTGCATCTATATCTAATATGTGGGAGAGCTGCCTTGTAAAGAACCATCATAGCGCACGATACTTTCGTATCCAATACGGCACGAGTACACCCCATTTCTTTAGCCAACTCCACACGATCATAACCATATAACATTACCTTACGTAATAACTCTGCCTGATCTTTTCTTGGCATTAAATTGAGGAGCTCTTCAATCATCTGTTCAGCAAGTCTTTTGTCATCAGGACTATCTATAAGCTCTTCAGTGGTTTCATTATTATCTTCAAATTCGTCATCATATAGGTGATTATCATCGTTGATTTCACCCTCATCGTCGGTATAAGAATTGTGCAATTCATCATCAAGTCCATCAAACTCCTCTGCATCAGATCTATCATATTTTGAGATGTCTTCACGACCATCTTCAAGTCCTAGTTCAGCGTCAATGGACTCGCGCACCTTCTTTTTGAGAGCAAAGTTACTGAGCATTTTGTAAACATAAGAGTCAATGTTCTCAATTGGTTTTGGGGGTGTTGGTGGATTCCCTGCTCTATCCTCGTATTGCTGATATAATAGGGATATTCTAATGTCATTGAAATAACCTCTGTATTTTGGATTGTCGAAATATCGTGCCACTACATTTCTAGTAACTCGAGAAAACGCTTCATCCATCAAAGTCGCATTGAAAGCTCTCCAGTTCTCACTACCACCAGTTTCCAAAAGATGTTTAGCGTAAGATTTCGTAACCTTTGCGCTAATATCTATTGCTCTATTTCGAGCAAGTACGGGCACCCAACTATCTACTGATTCATTAGTACTATCAGATTTCTCCAGCTGATGTATTGTATATGTTAAGAAGTCCTTGTAGAATATCTCTTCTACATTGATACGGTTATACTTTTTATCGGAGTACTGAATATTGATTATGCTATTAAAAATATTGCGATACTTATTCAAGAAGCTTTTAAAGACCTTATTTTGTTTGGATGCATCTTTAAGTAGGTGTAAATATTCTAATGTGGTTATCATAGTAGATGATGTTGTTTGATTCTTTAGCAAAGATAAGAAATTGTTTCATTATAACCTAAATTTAAAGGTAATTTTTCCCGATATATGCATACTTATGGGTTAAACGTCACTTATATTGAGGCATTCAAGCAGATGAATATATTACATTTTACCACTTTTTTTATGTTTTTTTTAACGTGATGTGTAAATCTCAATAGAATGAAAGCCATAATCGTCTCTTTATTATAAAACGAAATAAGATAACCATGCTATATGGTGACATAATGAATAGTGTAAAGTTTATTAAAAATTAGGTGTGTGAAATTAATATATGGTAAGGTCGATATTACTCTTATTAAGTGAGGGGCAAAAAGTATAATTTATTTTAGCGATTGACTGGATAGGGCTTGAGTGAGGTGGGTATTGGTAATGCATATATAACCCTAGACTTAATTTATAGATAGGTAATATATACATGTTTGATAGTGTACATACGTAAAAATAGTTTAAGATAAGATAGTTATAAAAAAACAATACCTCTGTGGGGGTGATTTTCATATTTATTTCTGTAATAAAAATTTACGACTATGGAAAAGAGCTTTTCAATTGGTTTTGCTCAGGCAAACCACGAATTTGGCATTCCAGCCGAAAATGTATTTATCCCGGAGAGTGTACAGCACACTATGGACGGCTGTAACTTCTGTTCCGAAGCTACAGTTCTTAACGATTACGGCTTTAATGTGTCCGAGGAGCAGCTGCAGCATGAGGCTGCAGCACAAGGCTGGTATTCGGCTGGAAACGGTACTCCTATCGACTGTATGGGTAAGCATATTGATGGCCGTGGAGTTCCAGTAAGCATGACCGAGGGTAATGGTGTTGACAATCTCGTTAGTGAGCTCTCTCAGGGACATCGTGTGATTGTAGCCATTGATTCGGGTGAACTATGGAATCCTGGTGCCTCAGAGTCTATCGAGGATATGGTATGCGGTCACATTCCTGACCACGCAGTGATTGTTGATGGTGTATCAATGAGCGATAATTTGGTTACCATTACAGATTCTGGCACAGGCCATTTCCGCACCCAGTATCCGCTCGATACCTTTATGGATGCATGGAATGACTCAAACTGTACTATGGTTGCTACACAAATCTCCCCGGAGGAGTTTATGGTAGGTGGCGATTTGGTATAGAGCCATACTGTACTGATTATATTACCATTAAAAAGGAATAACTATGAAACCAACCCCCGCAGACTGGATATTATTGAAATTGGCTATGACCAAAAAGAATCACGAACTAGAGGTGTCGATGGATAGCTATTTGGATGAGAGATGCTCCGATTTTTTGCGTCAGCTCAAGCATGATGTAGATTACTGCTCAGATCCGAAGGCCTTCTACGAGAAGGAGATACCGTATCGTATGGAAAATTTGGCAATAGCTGACTTGCGCCATATCGCTCAAATGATGTCTCAGGGTTACTGCAATAATCTCTATTGGTTACAGAACCATTTGCGCCGTTTCGGCATTGCGAAGTTTGAGATGCCTTTGAACAAATATTCGGTACAATCGAGTGATTATAAACAGGGCACAATTGATTTGCTCGACATTCATAAGGCTCGCCTATACACCCGTGCAGGAACGATTATTACTGCTTTATGTTTATCAGGTTTCGGTGCCGCGTTCATTGTCGGTAGTATATTATTTGGCACAGGTGCAGAGGAGTTATTATTCTCACAGAGCAAAAAGTCAAAGGATAAGATCCTTAGCATACTTCCAAGCATCGTAGAAAACTATAAAGCACAGATGCGATTGCATATTATAGAGGCAATAAATGGGCCATGCATAACTATTATTAACACATTAAACAATATGAACCATGAACGAAATGAAGTACAATAATTTCGAGAGCCAGGCACAAGATAAGAAGGCTCTTATTGATCAGCTTTTTAACGAAGAGTGTGATAAGATTCGTGATCGTGTTTTGCGTGTGTCAGATGCATTCTATTATGACTTACAGAGCAGCATCCCATTGTGGATTAAAGATGCTCAGTGTAGCACGAAGATCTCGAATATATTCAAGGCGAAGTCTCAGGCAACAGACTTCACTTCTCAGCTCGTACGAAAATGCTCCGATAAGATTAAGTGCAAAACAGAAGAGTGGGTTAAGAACCGTTTTGTCCCAATGTTGATGACGGAGATTAATACTTTAGCACAAACAATGAATTCAAAGACAAAAACTTACGAGCAGGAGCTTGCCAATTTGCGCGTATCGTTGCATATTGACCAGCAGGGTATCGTCAAGAATGCCACTCCAAGCTCAACTAATCGTGCGCTAAGTGCAGGTGCCTCCATCTTGGTGGGCGATCTTGGTGGGGCTATTATGGGTAGTGCAGGAGGCTTCGATGCTACATTGAAGACCATTGGCTGCGAAGTATGTGCAGGCGTTATCCTTGGTGTAATCTCACTCTTTACTCCAGTAGGCCTCACTGCCATGGTAATCGGTGTTGTTCTATCAGCTCTCGTTGGAAGCAAGTGGTCACTCAGCACCATGGAGGACAAAATCCGCATGAAGGTCTCTGAGAAGATGGTTGATAGCATCAAATCAGTTACAAGCAAGGATACGTTTAACAATATGATTATTAACAACGTAAACAAGTCTCTTAAGGAGTTGCGCAACAACATCGATGCTCACTGGAGTGATTTGCTCTGTGCGTAATATGCTGTTCGAGCTACTACGGTAACCTTATATGACGCGAAACTATACCCGATTTTGGGTATAGTTTTTTGTATTATACTCATTTTTCGTCTTATCATCTCATTTTGCTATTGATAATATAAAAATATTTACTACCTTTGTAGTTAAGCAGTTTAACTATTACCTAAGAATGTATGAATACTTTACAGTTGATAACAATTATTGTTACTTTAGATTCATCTACCAATAATGCTATCTCAGCTTTAAATCATGCCTCTGTACCGAACCCATTAAATCCCATTTGGGCTGTATTGGCAATAATTTTGCTACTTCCGCTATTTGCATTCATTTTCCCATCCATCAAGTCAGTATTATTTAACAAGTTACATTGGTGGGCTTTAGGTGTTTGGATTTTAGGTTTTATTCTATATAGTATAGGTTTTAATAAAGACGGAAGTGCTAACTTTATGACATTGGCATTACGAGCCACCATATCATCGTTAGAAATGTTTACTTCCCATTCCGACTTGTTGGAGGTAAAACACGAGTGTCATATAAACAAATTATATATGTTGTTATTTGCTATAACTCACTTTATGGCAGTGGTTATTAGTGCCGCTTTCATTGTACGAGTTATAGGGATCAGGCTCATATCCAAAATATCGATATTGCGAAAGTGGATCTTCATCCGTTATTTTAAGTCTAATGAGACTAATGGTGAGGATTTGTATGTATTCTGGGGTGTCAACCACAATTCCATCTTGGTGGCAAATAGTATCAAACCAAATGATGGACGCAAACATTGCATTATTTTTATCAATTTACCAGGAGAGCATTGCGCCAACACACATTCATCGCACTCCCCATTAAGCCTGCTCTTCAATACCTCAGATGATGATGTCAAGAAGTATATTGGTGCAATAGATAATATGGGGGCTATCCTTTTAAATGCTAAACGAGACTTTGCCAAAGAGTCATTTAAGGACTTAAATGGCGATAACGTATCTATTTTTAATAGTTTAGGCATCTCATTTTGTGATGAATATATAGATATTCTTTTACAAGATGGTGAAAATCGTGTGCAATACTTTTTTCTTTCAGATAATGAAGAAGCCAATACCAATGCTATTATAACATTAAATGATATCTATCATAAGGCTGAGAAAAAGCCAAATATTAAGTGCTATTGCCACGCTCGAAGCAATCGCATGAACTCAACCATAATAGATAGCCCTGGTTTAACAGGACAAATCTACCTAATTGATTCATCTTCATTAGCAGTGCTAAGTTTGAAGCATGATGTGAATAGTCATCCTGTAAATTTTATCGATATAGATAGTAAGACATGCCTAGCTAAAAGTCCATTCACTGCTATGGTTATTGGATTTGGAGAGGCCGGGCGCGATGCATTCCGTTTCTTATATGAGTTTGCATCCATACCACAAAACGATTTGGGTGAGGAAAATCCCAAGACTATTTATGTAGTAGATGAGCATTTGAGTTCGATAAAAGAAGATTTCTTGATTGATGCTCCTGCTCTTGCAAATGAAAATAAATCGCATTGGTGGATTGACTCCTCTACTCATTCGAAACATTTTTGGGATAACCTAAAATCAACTATTAATGCGCTAAACTATATCGTCATTACAGTGGGAAGCGATGATGAGGCTATGAATTTGGCTATCGACTTATTTGAGTTTGCCTACCGATATAGGGATAATATGCATCATTTTAGAATATATGTACGTGTAAGAAATAGTGAACGATATTGCAACTTAGAAAGACTATATGACTCCTATATCATACCATTCGGTAGCGATGAATCGACCTTCTCGTACAATAATATATCAGAGGATGTAGCTGAGTTAGGAGCAAAAAAGTTTTATTATGCCTACGAGAAAGTTCGTCTTGAAGGATATGAGGCCGGTCGCAAAATAGACTTTAACGATGAGACGGTAAAGAAGGAGGTTGACAAAAATTGGACAGACAGAAGATCTAATTTAGTCTCTCCAAACAACGATCTAATCACAAGAAAGTATAATCTTATTCAACTACATTATCAGGAGATACAAGATATGTCTAACTATTACCATATCAAGACCAAACGATATTTGGCTGGTTGGAAGAAGGGTGGGCAGTTATCTCCTATTCAATGCTCCAATTTGGCTAATTGTGAGCACTTAAGATGGAATGCTAAGATAGAACTACTTGGTTTTGTGTCAGATATTTCTAACACTACAAATGAGCAACTATGTTCAACAAAGGATATGCGAAAACGAATCCATAATTGTTTAGTTGATTGTCAAACATTGAAGAATGGACCCAATAAAGATAGCGAAAAATATGATAGAATAGCTGTTAAGGTTAGTTTTATATCGGAGTTTGACAATTAGCTTCAAATAGTATACAGTGATTTTTCTGAACTGATTAGTTGATTGTAAAGTGTGTACTGCCTGTATAATATCATCATACAATTGCTGGTTCAATAAATAAATTGGTAATGATACGTCGTATCATTACCAATTTCACAGATTTAATCTCTATTATTACTTAATTTTTACAAGCTGCCTTGCCAAGACAATAGAGACCATAGCCAAGTGCTAAAAATGGAGTGGCTGTACCAATAACTACGGCACCAGTGCTAATGGCTGATATTACACTTGTGGCGATGGCGCCGCCACCGAGTGCACTTGCTGTACCGGCCAACATTGAAGCACCCGCAGATGCTACAGAACCACCAATAGATGTGGCCCCTACTGCGCTAAGTGCACTTCCTGCAGCTACGCCTGCAGAACCTATAGTAGTGCCAACTGCAACGCTAGCTGCGCCTTTAACAGCACCCTCGACAACCTTGTTGTGAGTTAAGTGCAATCCAAGATGAGTAAGGAATGACATATTTTTTCGTTCTTAATGGTTAATACTTTCTATACTAATTTGTAGGAGGCTTCACTTTATTTTAAAGTGACCATCTTATATAAAATTTATTTTGAGGAACCTCTCTGCCTCGTTTGAACCCAGAACCCCGCCACCTTTTTCAGTGTTGTTATTATTTTAATAGCCAATAACTACCCTTCACTATAAAAGAGTCAATTTATATCGTGCATCTAATAGTCCATCTGGGACACCCGAAAAAAGGTGGGGGGGAAAAGAAAAAAATAGTATCTTTGTGTTATGAATACAGATATACTACTCTCCTTGGTAAGCTTGATGCTACCAACCGATATGCTTACAGCCTTTAATGTTGTAAAGGTTGAAAATGATTCTCAGCGTATAGCCATACATCTTG
>JAGBZD010000093.1 GCA_017628395.1 Paludibacteraceae bacterium
ATTGCGCCATAGCAGAATTCTCAAAACGCAGCGTTACTGTTTCGTTAGCCGAAGCCAAGTCTTTCTTCATAACCACCTTATATAGCTTGTTATCGGTACAGAATGACTCGATATTCACTACCCAACCATATTGTGGGTCGTTGGTTACCACTAATTCTGCGTACAATTGCTCAGTGAAATCATACGTCACTTTGTTAGTCAACCAGAAAATGACCTCATCTTGACCTTTGAATGTGCCTTCTTCCATCTCCCATGGACCATAAATTCCTGACGAAAGATCCCATTCGTCGTTGCCACCATTAAGGTAAATCCAACCATAGTCAAATACGTCACTCTCGTCAATCTCTAGGTTGTTGATGGAGATCTCTACAGTATCAGTAGCTACTAGAGGAGCAAAGAGGGAAACGCTATACATGATAGCATCAGTAGAAATCATATCCAAAGCGATTTGATAACCGATTTGGTCATCATCGTTTCTAATGGCAGAGATCAGCATATCTAGACTTGCCAACTCCACGTCTGCACCATTGTATTTTACACTGGATTGTAATACTTCATTCAATGAGAATGGACCTGTAGCCCACCATGCCTCAACAGTAAGTGACAAATCTAGTTTGTCATTCTTTGCAGTCAATACGCCCATAGCATCATCTGCATTCCAAGCGTAGCTTGCATCGTTGATCTCAATCTCGATAGTCTCTTTTGCCTCAACAACTTCTTTGTCTGCTGTAACTACATAAGTGTTACCATCGCTACCCAAAACAGTTGCTTTTACCTCAATACGAGCAGTAACATCATCAACTTTTACTTTAGCAACTTCCAAAGTAATGTCCTCAACATCTACATACTCATAATCAGGATCGATGAAATAGGTGTTGCTCAAATCAAAATCTTCCAATGTGAAAGTACCTACATAACCATCGTTGTTCTCGCCTTGAGGAGCATACCAGTCAAGCTTCAACATCCACCAGTCATCATTCTCAAGTACAATGTACCAATCGCCGTACTCCTCATAGTACTCAGGACCTACGCTAAAGTACATTGGCATGTTGATGGTTTGGCCTTCTGCCATAGCATGTTTAGCAGGAGCAAGTTTAGCGGCTGACTTGGTAGCCTCTGGACGAACAAAATCGTGCGCCATCGCTTGCACTCTGTGTTTCTTCTCTACTTTCGCCTTCAGTGGATTCTCCACATTAGCTTTCTCAAAACCTGCCTGTGCCTTATTAGCAGACAAGTTCGCTTGTGGCAAAGCGAATGTACTCATCGCTACCACAACTGACATGAAAAGTGTAAAAATCTTTTTCATCAGACTAAAAATTTAATTGTTAATAATAAAGTTAAATATAGTATTTTCATACTAAGCAATTATCCAGTGCCTCCACGATAGCATGCTCATCCATATGTTGCCCTATGAACACCAGTTTCTGCATGCGGTCGCCATAGTGTTCATCCCAGTCGCGTTGCAAGGTTGGGTCTTGTGCCATCATCAGCATGAGTTCCTCTTTGGGCATAGTGGCATAAAACGCACCCGCCTGCTTGAGATTAAACTGCTTACCCGCCTGCTCAAAGACATAACACATATCGTATTCCTCCGCAAAATAGCACATGCCTTTACAGCGAATGATATTCTTATCCCAATGACGCGCCACAAACTCATCAAAGCGATTCAAGTCCATTGGCTCACGGCGGTAATACACAAAAGTGCTTATCCCATACGCATCGCCATGATTATGGCAATGGCAATGTGGGTCATCGCACTCGTGATGATGTTCGTGGCAATGGCAATGCGGGTCATCGCACTCGTGATGATGTTCGTGGTGGTGATGGTGTTCCGGAATCTGGTGTCCGGTTGCCTCATGATCATGATGATGTTCGTGCTCATGTCCCTCGTCACTCCCTTCCCTATGGGGAGGGGTTGTGGGTAGGCTTTCCTCCACCTTCTGTATCCATGTAGCAGAGGTCGCCACTTCCTCAAAGTCAAAGAGTTCGGTATCCAGTATCTCACCAAAAGGCACATCGCAATAGTCGCAGTCTATAATCTTCGCTTTGGGTTGAATCGCGCGAATGATTGCATGAATATGCTCGCGCTCATCTTCGTTCACCTCCGACACCTTATTTAATAATATCAGGTTGCAGAACTCTATCTGCTCTATCACCAGTTTCGACAGGTCAGACAGGTCAGACAGGTCAGACTTGTCCGATAATCTCTCCACAAACTCATCCTTCATGCGCAGTGCATCCACCACCGTCACTACGGCGTCCAGTTTAGGGATAGGATCCCCCCTCATTTCCCCCTGAAGGGAGGGAAAAGTAGCAGGTACCATCTGCCTATACGAGCATATCGTCTGCGCGATAGGCGCGGGTTCGCAGATACCCGATGCTTCTATTACGATGTAGTCGAAAGCAGGCTTGCTTTCGAATGTCGAGTCGTTGGTGTCCGGATTCCGGTTTTCGGCATCCGTCGCTGTGCAAAGGTCACGCAACTGCTCCACCAAGTCCATCTTCAGCGAGCAGCAGATACAGCCGTTTTGTAGGGCAATGAGGTTGTCGTCCTTTTGTGCCACTACTCCACCCTTCTGTATCAATTCGGCATCGATATTCACCTCGCCTATATCATTGACAATCACCGCGAAGCGTATGCCGCGGCGATTAGTCAATATTCTATTTAGTAGTGTTGTCTTGCCACTGCCCAAATACCCCGTCAGCAGCAATACTGGTATGTTATCGTACGGACGCATATTGCACATAGACATCATAGTACTGGTTGAACATTTCCTTCTGCTCATAGCGCTCGAAGTTTTGCAGCACATAACCCAAAATCGCCATCTGATGTTGCAAGGTCGATTGGGCAGAAGCACGGTGTTCCTTTGGCAACGACGCACCCCACGCTAAATACTCAGCACAATTCTCTGCCACCTTCTGCATGATAGCATTACCCTTGTCTTCCTCATCCAATTGGTAATAGTAAGCAGCCATCGTAGCGGAAGTATAATCGTATGGGATATTATAGCCTGGCAACATCTCCTCCGCAAAGTCCAATACCTCCAAACACTTGTCGTGTTTACCCTCGTTGTAGAGCGCTTCCGCCAGTTCCATAAACATCATACGGTGCGTACGACACATGCGCATGGTGTTCTCATCAATATAGATACCAGGCACATTCATATTGCCATACTTGAACTTATGCAACATATTCTCATACATCACCTCTGTATTCACGCGTGGTCTGCCGTCCGCATTGCGCTCAGGTGTGATACGGTATGCCAGTCCTGTGAGCTCCAAGTATGGGTCAAGACCCAAATGATAATCATTGCCTATCGTCACCGCAAAATACATCGGACGCTTCCATTCATTGGTAGAAAGCAACTCCATCACCATCATCTCAGAGCGAGTGAAGCGTCTTGCTTTCTTCAGCATAATCTTCTGACTATCAGGCGCGAATACAAACAACTGGTCGCTTGGAATATACCCTTCGCCATCGCGTTTAGTGCGAGGGTCATTCGAATTTAAGAATTGGAACGCTTTCTTCACCTCCAACGGTGCATTCAATCGATTCTCTACCCATGCAATCTCATTTCTACCCGGCATATAGTCCGCATAATCCCATGAGATAGGCAAGCCTGGCGAATTGTAATAAGGGCGTTTCATTTGGTCGATATACCAATCCGTTTGCAGGTATGAGAGGTTGCAAGCACGCACATCGTTGCGCTCTTCCTCTACCTCTATATTATACCACAATGGGAAAGTATCGTTGTCGCCATTACAGAAGATGATTGCGTCCTTATCACAACTCTTCAAATAGTTCGCACCGAAGTCACGCGCCGCATAGCGGTTCGAACGGTCGTGGTCGTCCCAGTTCTGCGAAGCCATCTGTACTGGCACAAGCAAGGTTTCTATTACGGTAGCTACAGCCACCACCACACGCGCTTTCTCGTTCTTCACTGCCTGATTAAACATATCTATAATAGCCATCACACCCAAACCAATCCATATACAGAACGCATAGAACGAACCCGCATACGCATAGTCGCGCTCGCGTGGTTGATAAGGTGTCTGATTCAGATACACCACAATAGCCAAACCCGTCAAAATGAACAGCAAGAACACAATCGCAAACGAACGATAACCCTCTTTGTTCTCACCCTGATTATCACGCCTACCTAATTGCCAAAGCATACCAATCAATCCCAACAAGAGTGGCAAGAAATAATACACATTATGTCCCTTATTTTCACGCAGTTCGCTTGGCAACTTGCTTTGGTCGCCGAGCATCATATTATCAATGAATGGAATACCCGAAATCCAATTACCTTTGGTCAGTTCACCATGCGACTGAAGGTCGTTTTGGCGACCCGCAAAGTTCCACATGAAGTAGCGCCAGTACATAAAGTTCACTTGATAACTAAAGAAGAACTTCAAGTTCTCGCCAAAAGTAGGGCAATACTCCGTCTTCATTTGTCCACAATAGTCATAACGCACTTTCTTGCCCTTCACATCTGCCCATGATTTATAAGCCTCAACATGGTGCGCTTGTCCCGAGTGCATACGGGGGAAGAGCATCTTAAACTCATCCATATACACATACGAGTTCTTGTGTCCCGTCACTACATAGCGGTCTTTTTCTCCTTCCACCTTGGGTGCTGGTGCATATTGCGCACTACCCTGCTTCTCCACAGGAATACACATATTACCCTTCACCTCCAGTTTCACAGGCGCATTATAGGTCTGACCATAGAACAAAGGCGTATCACCATACTGCTCACGATTGAGGTAGTACTTCAGCGAGAAAACATTGTCAGGCGAGTTCTGATCCATAGGCGTATCCGCACTCGAACGAATCACAATAGCCGCATAACTCGCATAACCAATCACTACCACTGTCACCATCATCGCTATCGTATTCAGCCAACGCGCAGGAATTACCTCTTTCTTCACAAAGAGAACAACCAACATTGTGATAATCAACACAATACCTATCACCGCACTCTCCTTGATGAATGGTACGCCAGCCAGCGACATCGCCAAGACAAAAGAGATAATCGTGCGGGTGTTGATGGTCGTTTCTTGTTCGATAATGGTGTAACTCTCCCATATTGCCCATACAAGAGCGCCTGCCATTAGCACCAAATACACTGCCAGACCCGTATTGAATGGGCAACCCAATCCATTGGTAAACAGCAACTCAAACCATCCTGCTATCGTTGGTACACCGGGGATGATACCATAGAGAATCACGGCTAAGATAGCCACCGATACGCCAAACGCAGCGCATACACCTTTCCACGAGAACTGATGACGGCGGAAATAATACACCAATACAATCGCAGGGATTGTCAGCAAGTTCAAGAGGTGCGTACCAATACTCAGACCCATCAAGTAAGCAATGAGTATCAGCCACTTATCCGAGCCCTCCTCGTCGGCATGTTCGTCCCATTTCAATATCAACCAAAAGACTACTGCGGTAAACAGGGAAGACAACGCATACACCTCGCCCTCCACGGCTGAAAACCAAAAAGTGTCAGAAAATGTATATGCCAACGAACCTACCAAGCCCGCACCAAGAATAGCAATACCCTGGGTAAGACTATAAGTTGATGAGGCAAGAGGCGATGAGGCGGGCTTTACTAACTTGCGTCCCAGCGCCGTAATCGTCCAGAAGAGGAACAATATCGTGAGGGCAGAAGCCAATGCAGAAACAGCATTCACACACATAGCCACATGTGCCTGATCACTGGCAAACAATGTAGCAAAACGCCCGATGAGCATAAAAAATGGTGCTCCGGGTGGGTGACCAACATCCAGTTTGTTTGCACTCACAATAAACTCGCCACAGTCCCAAAACGAAGCTGTTGGCTCCATGGTCAAGAGGTAGGTTGCAGCTGCAATAGCAAACACCAACCATCCGCCAATTCGATTCCAAAGTTTGAAATTTTTCATATTCATGTGTTGTTATTATGCTGAATACATGGGACTTATAAGCCCTATCAGACTTATACGCCCCATAAAAAATCAATTTTAGCGTGCAAAATTACAAAAAAAAATGCACATACGCAAGTATTCGATGTATTTTTTTACATGTAAATACAGAAGTTGATTTTTTCGCGAGCAAAAACATCAACCAATTTTAGGAAAAGACATGTCAATTATTAAGATTAGATATTTTCGGTGTTCTACTATCACACTATCACACTATCACATAAAAAAATGTGTCGATGGTATTTTCGAAAAACTCGAATTTTGGGTTTATGTAACATTTTGAGTACCTAAATGTGTTATTTTGACAGCCCACTATGTTTTATTTTTTCTTCTTTTCGTATGTGGTTTTGAGAGATAGGCATCTATCATTTTTATTAACTGTTCTTTTTGGATTCCAGCATGTGATTTCATCTTCCTCTTCAAACCAGAAAATAGTGCTTCCATATCATTATTGGTA
>JAGBZD010000094.1 GCA_017628395.1 Paludibacteraceae bacterium
GTTTCAGATATATCCCTATCAGAAAATAAAACAAGTTTGGTTGGACAAATTGATTCCTCAATTGGATTATTACTATTCGTTGAATCGTTTCTTTGCATGGTACTATTTCAAATCTAAACGCCCCGACCAATATGTAAAATCAATGGCGACACGCCGTTTCAATCAAAAGTTCAAATGATAGGTTTAGCCCCACATACTGGAAAGTACCAAACGCTGGCACGAAGGTCCCGTCGCCTTATACCAAGAATGGATGAAAAAATAACTTATCACTCATACCCCCTATGAAAACAACCAACACCCCACAAGAGATGCCTTTTGGCTCAGAGAGCGGAAGCATCAACAATGTACAAAAGAAATACTATACTGCTGATGAGGCAGTGGCTTTTCTTGAACCAAGAATACGCGCGATGTTCTAATGAATACAATATGACAACTTTAACACAAGAACAAAAAGAGGCTCAAATGGCGAGCATGAAATCCTTTGATGAGGAGATGCCTTCAGTGGGTATCTTTTGGTATGACCCTCAAGAACACGAGTTCTTTGGTGTGTATAAGAAAGAGCTGACACCAAAGATGATTGAGGAGGCTGCTAATAAAGGATTACCTTTTATCAATTATCCTAAATTACATCGTCAAGTATGGAAAGAGCAGTATTTCCGTGCTTTGGCATCGCATAAACCCACTCGTTTCACGGGAGATTATACGATGATACCTCGAGGTCGTGTCGCATGGAATATTGATAAGTTCATTGTTTTTGTTGGCAAGTGGGCGGAAGATATACAAGACGAGTTGACAGAGTTGATCAATCAGCACTTTGCATTGCCATTTTTTGAGTTTGTCTATGATGAGCATTGGGACTTAGGGCATGGCTGGTCTGGTGACTTCTAACCCACCCAACTCCTAATTCATAATTCATAATTCATAATTATAAACAGTGCTCCTCTCTCCAAAACATATTAGTCTTTACTCTTGGTTCCTTGCTTCTGGCTCCAATATCTGCTGCGTATTGGCTTATAAATCAGTAGGGGGGGGGGGTAAACACCAAAATGCCATAAATAACCGCGCAAATCGCGCCTATTTCACTTATAAAGCACCAACTATGTTCGCCCATCAGGCAGCATAGTTGGTGTTGTTTTTTATTCTATTTCGTTAGTGACCTTAAACTCCCTAACGACCTTAAAGACCCTAATTAACAAACAAACTATTAACAATTTAAAACAAAAAATCTTATGAAAACAATTAAACATTTCGCCCTCGCTCTTGTCGCAGTGGCATGTGGTTTGGGCTTCACAAGCTGCGACCAAAACAATCCAGACAACTACGCCGACTACCCACAACTTATTGTAGGTAAGTGGTTTAATTTTAATCCCAATTCAAGTGTATTTATTAATTATGATGCGAATGGCAAGATGACACTTATTGGTTGGGATAAAGTTTTGGGTTGGATGAGTCTCGAAGGCACTTATAGTGTAGACGGAAATACCGTTATTGAGAAACCCGCAGTACAAGATCTGGAATCACATCCAGACCAAGTCGACGAAATTATAAAGACAATAGAGGTTAATAATAATATATTAACTTTTAAGACGCACTCTCTTCGACCTGATTATACTGAACAAGTTCATTACCGAGTAAAAGAACAATTCGACATCACTGGTAAATATTCTTACTTGAACTCCGCTGTAAGAGTAGTTCCAGCCGAAGGCAAAACCGCTCTTCAACTCCCAGAAGGCGTTACTTTCCAAGGTCAAAACTCTATCCCTGTGGACGCAATGCACGGCGATCGTATTATTGATGTAATGAAGAAGTTCTTTGCCGATGCTACTTTTGCTGCTGACGGCAAACTCAACCACACTCTGGATGGCGAAGCAAAGACCAAGAACTATACTCTTGACGGCAACAACCTCACTTTCAACCTCTATGAGGGTAGCGAAACCTACAAGGTGAACGCAACTTCCTTCCCAGACGAGGATGGCGACCGCCTCTTTATCATTATTCCAAAGCAAGCAGCATGGTTAGGTGGCATGGTAGATATGATCGAGAAAGAGCAAGCGGGCTTGAAACTCACCGAAGCACAAATAGCAGAATTGGAGAAGGAGTTCATGGCTACCTTCGACACCTTCACTGTGATTCTCTCACTTTCTAAGAAGTGATATTAGATCGCCCTACGGGCTGTAGATCGCGTAGCGAGCAAGAGTTATATGATCTCCTTGCCCTACGGGCAGAAATCTTATTAAATCTTATTTCTCACTTCGTTCGCCTTAGTACTCCGTAATACATTGCCACCGCTCCGCTCGTCGGCGCTCTGAATAACCGCCGACTACGCTATCGCTCAATCTTAACAAACAAAGCAACAATCGACTCTGAATGATCGCTGAATGTTACCGTTGCATTCCATAAGATTCAGCGCACGAGTATCGGGCCCGATACGAGGAGCGGTGGCAATTGATTGCGGAGCACATTGAAGAATGCGAGGATTGTGGGTAAAAAAGATTTATTTAGATTTCTGCGAGCTTGCGAGCAAGGAGATAAAAGCAGCTTGTAGCGAGTAGGAGATATGAGCCCTATAGATGGTAGTTCGCTACGCTGTAGTAATATAGCACAAAAAAATCGCCTTTTGGGGCGATTTTCTGTTTATGGGTTATTGCTGCGGCGAATTACTTGTGTCATACAATGGGCTGCTCCGTAACCTTTAATTAGGTTCTCAAGGGGCACCCATTCTACTTTTACGCCATGTTGTTCAAACGCTTGAACAAGGGTGTGCGATTGATTAGCCACTGCCATAATATGGCGCGGCGCGATAGTCAGGTAGTTGTTGGCATAATGCAACTCATCTTCCTCACTA
>JAGBZD010000013.1 GCA_017628395.1 Paludibacteraceae bacterium
CGCCCCACGCAAAATAATAGCCATAGTCCTCTGGGCTCTCCGCTCCGATATTGCATGTCGCCCATTTCAATCCACTTGGCAAACCCAAATCTACGGGTTCCTTAGGTTCACATCTCATGGCTGGCACCTCATCTTTCAAGGTAGCAGGATATGCTATATAGACAGGCTTTTGCGCTTTTTGTTCACTAGTTAGAGAGTCCGCATCAAAAGGCAATAATAATGTTTCTTGTGCAGACACGCCACAAACAATACTAAGTAATATAATCAAAAAATATATTCGTTTCATGACACTTAATTTACAATGATTTTTATCGTTCGTTCTTTATTATTTTGAATACTCACTTTCAGCAAATATACACCATGCTGATTTGGCATTTTCAAGTAGTTTTCCCCACGAGATACTTGTGTATGCATCACCATATTTCCCAATACATCATAAAGATACACATCGGCATCGTCCGACACATAACAACGCACTGGTTGGCGTTGCTTGACCAATGTAGGCTCCACCGAAATGTCAGGTTCTTTGCTTTCCACCACCATCGGACAACTCATCAGTTGCGTTCCATCCACTTCTGTGAGTAGCACACTATACTCTGCCTCTTCATCCAATGGCTGATTGAGGTAATATCCCGTTTCTCCTACCAACGGTTGACCATTCTTATACCACTGGTATGCCACAAAATCATAGCCACCATTATAGTTATTCGTTAGCACACAGATGACATCATCCCATCGTTTTTCCATAACAGAAGAAGGATAATTGACTACCATTGTAATATCCTCCTCAAACATATTCTGCGAACGGAAATAACCAATCAAGTGAGCATCATACACACCAGCATGCAGATTATCATACGCAATAGCAATATGCCCGTCATCGGTCATTGGCACAATGGTATCATGCAAGCCTTTATCTATTGAATCTAACGCAAACAGCAATTCCAACGAATCTACCCTACCTGTCACATCCAACTGCAATGTAACCACAGCATCATCAGCACACACAGAGGGAACATTAACTCCATTAACTACCACTTCTCCCACTTGGGTGTGCAAAGTCAGTTGCACAATGCTATCGCAACCCTCATTTGTCGTCAAAGTACATTCATATACCCCAGCATCTAATAATGGTTCCCCGCAGAAGGGAAGCGTATCCCCTAATAAAATGGTATCTTCCACTGCTACATGTTTAATAGGGGCAATAGCTAAATTGCGACGATAAAGTACACAATTAACCTTATCTCTATATTCCAATACATAATCAATATAGGTTACCGATTCGTATCCCTCGCACGAAGGCAAAGGAAAATCATACCCTTGAAATGTATAGGAACTTTGCCAACAGATGGTATCGAAAGTTTCATCTATTGTTTCGGATGACAAATGAGCCAATGTCGTAGCACCAACCGAGCTACATAGCATTAGCCCAAAAAGAATAATTAAGCATTTATTTTTCATAGCTTCAATTATAATCACTTGTTTTTATTTCACTTTGCAAAGGTACATAAAATTTCCGAAATAGTTTAGAAATAAATCCATATTATAAACAAACTGGGCGAACTAAACAACCAACACAACGATTAGTACCTCCAAAATCATAGGAATCAGATTTAAAATGCAAATGCCCACCCATTTGTGATTCATTTCCATATGTCCAAAGTGTGGAGGACCAATAATAGCCAAAAATATCTTGATGCTGCGCATCAGGACTCATACATCCCCCAGCAGGTAAGAAAATAGAATTGCCGTTCGTTCTGCTTGTCACTAAATAGCCTTTTACACCGTTTTGCGTAGTATAAGTCCAATCACATCTATTTTTCAGATCAAGGATCTCGTCCTCAGAAGGCATACGCCATGGAGCCCCCCAATTAGTAGTGGCTGCATCATCCTGTGAATCCAATTCATATTTTCCATCTACACATCCTGTTGCCCCCGGCACACCATACTTCGTCAATGTAGTGGAAGTACCTTCACAATATAGATATTGGTCCCAATTATATCTCGTTTTAGATTGTGTTTCCCCCCATGCAAAATAATTACCATATTCCTCTGGTTGTTTAGCACCAACATTGCAGCTTGCCCATTTAACAGACAAGCCTAAGTCAATCGCCTCAATACAATCGGGTTCAACACATCGCATGGGTATCGAATCATGAATTAATAACGAAGCTGGATATGCCACAAAATCGGGATTAGCATTGCGTTGCTCATCAGTCAACGATGTGGCATCATAGGCAAGTACTAACACCTCTTGTGCTATAGCCATAACAACCAAGCATAGAGATATAAATAACATTAAGTATTTCTTAATATTCATACACATATACTATATACAACAATAAAAAGTATGCAAAATTACAACATTTTTTCGATATATACAAAAAAATCGCACTCATCGTGCTATTTTTAGCATAATCTTCCCTGAAATTACCAACGGTGAGTTTCGGGCACCGCCCAAATCTGCGGGTGTAGGGAACATCAGAGTGGTAACGAAGTGGTATGCGAAGAGATGAGATAAAAGACAAAAAAAATCGCACCCCAATAACGGAATGCGATTTTCTTATTTACTTAGCGTAAACTCAGTTGATTACTCAGCAGCAGCCTCAGTTGCAGGAGCCTCTACTGGAGCTTCTGCCTTAGGAGCAGCCTTCTTACCAGCACGACGGGTGGTCTTCTTAGCAGCAGCCTTTGGAGTCTTGAGCATGTTCTCGTTGTAATCTACGAGCTCGATGATAGCCATCTCAGCAGCATCACCAAGACGGAAACCTGTGCGGAGGATACGGGTATAACCACCTGGACGGTTAGCGATCTTCTCTGCTACATTTTGGAAGAGCTCGGTAACAACAGTTTTTTGTTTGAGTTTAGCGAAGACGAGACGGCGATTAGCTGTAGTGTCCTCTTTAGCATGGGTCAGCAATGGCTCTACATACATACGGAGCGCTTTTGCTTTAGCCAAAGTGGTCGAAATACGCTTGTGCATAATGAGCGAACAAGCCATATTAGAAAGCATGGCATGACGATGCGCAGCTTTACGACCAAGATGATTGAATTTCTTATTATGTCTCATTTTTGTGTTGCTTTTTTAATTAATCATTAAGTTTGTATCTGCTAATATCCATACCAAACGCAAGACCATTACGCTCAAGTAATTCATCCAACTCAGTAAGAGACTTCTTACCAAAGTTGCGGAATTTGAGCAAGTCTGAACGATGATATTTTACCAATTGACCGAGTGTATCCACCTCAGCAGCTTTCAAGCAGTTAAGTGCACGCACTGATAAATCCATATCTTGCAAGCGTTGGTTGAGCAGTTGGCGCATACGCAAGTGCTCCTCATCAAATGTATTGTTAACAGGTTGCGCTTGATCTTCAATAATAATGCGTTCCTCAGAGAAAAGCATGAAATGATAAATCAAGAGTTTAGCAGCCTCTGTCAATGCATTTTGTGGGGTGATAGAACCATCTGTAAGAATCTCAAGAGTGAGCTTCTCATAGTCTGTTCGTTGCTCCACACGATAAGGATCTATGCTATACTTCACATTGCGGATAGGTGTGTAGATGCTATCAATCGCCAAAACGCCAATAGCGTCATTTGCTTGACGATTCTCATCTGCTGACACATAACCACGACCTTTATTGATTGTCAGTTCAATCTCAAAGTCTGCTGTCTCATCCATCTCAGCAAGCAACAAATCAGGATTGAGCACATTAAATGCTTGCAAATGGTTATTGAGTTCGCCTGCAAGCAAAAGGCTATTACCTTTTACATGCATACGAACTGTCTCGCCATCAGCCTCCATTCCATCTTTGAGGATAAAACGAACTTGCTTGAGGTTAAGGATTAAATTGGTAACATCGGTGATAACACCTGGGATAGTAGCAAATTCATGATCAATACCATTGATCTTAATCGAACAGATAGCAAAGCCCTCGAGCGAACCTATCAGCACGCGACGAATAGCATTACCCACTGTAATACCATAACCCGGTTCGAGCGGACGGAATTCAAAAACTCCGCGAGTATTGCTCGAATCCAACATGATTACCTTATCAGGTTTAATAAAATCTAATATTGCCATGAATTTAATTTTTATTTAGAGTACAACTCGACGATTAATTGCTCCTTGATATTCTCAGGTATCTCCTCACGTTGAGGCATATTGAGGAACTTACCAGCTTTGTCAGCCTCGTTCCACTCCAACCATGGATACTTGCTATGGTTGAAACCATCAAGAGAAGCAGCGATTACCTCCAACGATTTAGCTTTCTCGCGAACAGCCACTACTTGACCAGCTTTCACTTGGTAAGAAGGAATATTCACAACTTTGCCGTCCACAGTAATGTGACGGTGGCTAACGAGTTGGCGTGCAGCAGCACGAGTAGGAGCCATACCAAGACGATATACTACATTGTCAAGACGAGACTCCAACAATTGGAGAAGAATCTCACCAGTAATACCTTTGATACGAGAAGCTTGAGCAAAAAGGAGACGGAATTGACGCTCGAGTACACCATAGGTGTATTTAGCTTTTTGCTTTTCAGCGAGCTGAGTGCCGTACTCAGACATTTTCTTACGGCGGTTAACGCCGTGTTGACCTGGAGCGTAGTTACGACGATCAAGCACTTTGTCTGGGCCGAAGATAGCCTCTCCGAAACGACGTGCGATACGTGATTTTGGTCCAATATATCTTGCCATTTTCTTAAAGTTTTAATTGTTAAAAAATTATACACGACGACGTTTAGGAGGACGGCAACCATTGTGAGGCATAGGAGTAACATCAACGATTTCAGTTACTGCGATACCAGCATTAGCGCAAGCGCGGATAGCGCTCTCACGACCTTGTCCAGGACCTTTAACATACGCTTTTACTTTGCGCAAACCGAGGTCATAAGCAACCTTTGCGCAATCCTCAGCAGCAGTTTGAGCTGCATATGGAGTGTTCTTTTTAGAGCCACGGAAGCCCATCTTACCTGCTGATGACCAAGAGATTACTTGACCTTCGCCATTAGCAAGTGTAACAATAACATTGTTGAAAGAAGACATCACATGAAGTTGACCAACACCGTCAATCTTTACGACGCGCTTCTTTGTTGCAACAGTTTTCTTTGCCATAATTGATAGATATTAACAGGTTGATTACTTAGTTGCTTTCTTCTTATTAGCAACAGTTTTCTTTTTACCCTTGCGCGTGCGGGCATTGTTTTTGGTAGATTGACCACGTACTGGAAGACCAATACGGTGACGAACACCACGGTAGCAACCGATATCCATCAATCGTTTGATGTTGAGTTGTGTTTCTGAACGGAGGTCACCTTCTACTTTGTACTTAGCACCGATGATCTCACGGATTTTAGCTGCTTGGTCATCCGTCCAATCTTGTACCTTGATGCTTGGGTCAACGCCTGCCTCTGCCAAGATTTTCTTTGCGCTTGAACGACCTATTCCGTAGATGTAAGTCAAACCGACTTCTCCACATTTGTTTTGTGGCAAATCTACACCGACAATTCTTATAGCCATAATTATTTACTTTAAGGATATTGATTAAATGGTTTACCTCGATGAAATGCTTATCCTTGACGCATTTTCATTTTGGGTTCTTTTTTGTTAATTACATACAAGCGACCTTTGCGGCGTACCAATTTGCAGTCCGCATTGCGCTTCTTTACAGATGCTCTAACTTTCATTTTTAATAGAGTTTTAGAGTGTTAATTATAAGGGCTTCGTTCCCATTATTTGTAACGGAACGAAATACGTCCTTTGGTGAGGTCATATGGACTCATCTCCACTTTCACACGGTCACCAGGAAGAATCTTGATGTAATGCTGACGCATCTTACCTGAAATGTGAGCAATGATGACATGACCACTTTCGAGTTGGACACGGAACAT
Organism: Paludibacteraceae bacterium; assembly: GCA_017628395.1. Classification (GTDB taxonomy): domain Bacteria; phylum Bacteroidota; class Bacteroidia; order Bacteroidales; family Paludibacteraceae; genus Colicola. Next base: position 5,893 of record JAGBZD010000013.1, read on the forward strand.
CGCATTGGATAATGCCTCAGTTACAGTTCCGTCTACTTCAATTGCATCTTGTTTTGCCATAATAGTAATTGGTATATTTTATATAAAACGATCTCCTAAGACTTGTTGAATATAGTCAAAAGTTGACAATATCTCTGCCTTACCATTGCGCACACATACACTATGCTCATAGTGAGCAGCAGGTTTGCGGTCAATAGTGCGTGCAGTCCAACCATCCTCTTCCAAGATTACTTGGCGTCTTCCAAGACAAATCATAGGCTCGATAGCCAGTACCATACCCGATTTGAGTACAAGACCATTGCCACGACGACCATAGTTGCACACTTCTGGTTCTTCATGCATATCTCGTCCTATACCATGTCCCACAAACTCGCGAACAACAGAATATCCGTTCTTCTCGCAGTGGTTTTGGATAGCAAATCCGATATCTCCCAATCGACGACCTGTGATAGCTTGCTCAATACCCAAATAGAGGGCCTCCTTGGTTGTGCGCATGAGTTGCAGTGTCTGAGGTGCCACTTCGCCAACAGGAAAAGTGTACGCAGAATCCGCATGCATGCCACCCAATTCAACTACAGTATCAACAGATACGATATCACCATCTTTGAGTACCACTTTATTGGATGGTATTCCATGTACCACCTGCTCATTTACCGAAGTACAAAGCGTAGCAGGGAATCCTTCGTATCCAAGACATGATGGCTTACCGCCATTGTCGCAGATGAATTCGTATGCCACCTTGTCAAGTTCGGCGGTAGTAACACCTGGTCGGATCACCTTGGCGATTTCCGCCAAGGTGCGTCCGAGCAAGTCATTACTGCGGCGCAGAAGCTCGATCTCTTCTTCAGTCTTGAGGTAGATCATTTCGTATTAATATGCCATTGCGCCTGAGCGTCCCTTAATGCGCATGCCAGACTCAAAGAATCCGTCATAGTGACGCATGAGGAGGTGACTCTCAATTTGTTGTAGCGTATCCAAGATTACACCCACCATAATGAGGAGTGATGTACCACCGAAGAATTGCGCAAAACCCATACTCACACCAAAGAGGCGAGCGAAGGCAGGCAACACTGCGATGACTGCCAAAAGGCAAGAGCCAGGCAATGTCAAACGGTTCATAATGGTGTCAATATACTCAGCAGTCTTCTTGCCTGGTTTAACACCAGGAATGAAGCCATTATTGAGTTTGAGGTTTTCAGCCATTTGTACAGGATTGATGATAATCGCAGTATAGAAATAGGTGAAAACGATGATCAAAAGAGCGAATACAGCGTTGTACCAGAAGCCATCGTTGTCCATGAAAGCACGAGTGAAAGCACTTGCACCATCCGTATTAGCAAAACCAGCGAGTGCGATAGGAATAAACATAATTGCTTGCGCAAAAATGATAGGCATCACATTAGCTGAGTTTACCTTCAATGGAATGTATTGGCGTACGCCACCGTATTGCTTGTTACCTACCATACGCTTTGCATATTGTACAGGAATACGACGAGTACCTTGTACAAGCAAGATTGCAAACGCAAAAACGAAGAGAAGGATAACAACCTCGAGGAGGAACACAATCAAACCACCACCTGCATCGTTAAGACGAGAGGAGAACTCTTGAATGATAGCAGCTGGGAAACGAGCGATGATACCGATGAGAATGATAAAGGAAATACCATTACCAAGACCACGGTCAGTAATACGCTCACCCAACCACATTACGAACATTGAGCCCGCACACAAGAGAATAGTGGATGAGATAGTGAACCAGTTGAATCCAACCTCAAGCATTTGACCTGCTTGTGCCATTTGCACAGAAAGGTTTACCAAGTAACTTGGACCTTGGAAGAGCAAGATAGCTACGGTCAAATAGCGAGTGATTTGATTCATCTTCTGACGACCAGACTCGCCCTCTTTCTGCATTTTCTGGAAGTAAGGCACTGCAATAGTAAGCAGTTGGATTACGATAGACGCAGAGATATATGGCATGATACCCAATGCAAAGATAGATGCATTAGAGAACGCGCCACCAGAGAACATGTCCAAGAGAGCCATCAGACCTCCAGCAGTTTGAGCGCGCAATGCGGTCAATGCTGTGGGATCAATACCTGGAAGAACCACGAACGAACCGAAACGATAGATGAGCACGAACAAAAGCGTGGTCAACAAACGCGCACGGAGGTCCTCAATCTTCCAAATATTTTTGATTATCTCAATAAACTTACGCATACTAATTAGATTTTGTTGATAGTACCACCAGCAGCTGTGATAGCAGCCTCAGCTGATTTACTGAAAGCGTTAGCTTCTACAGTGAGTTTAGCAGTCAATGTACCATTACCCAAGATCTTAACGAGTTGAGTCTTGTTGATAAAACCTGCCTCATGCAATTCCACGAGACCGATTTTTTCCAAGTTCTTTGCCTCAGCAAGAGCTTGCAAAGTAGCAAGGTTAATAGCCTTGTACTCTACGCGGTTAATGTTTTTGAAGCCAAACTTAGGCAAGCGGCGTTGCATAGGCATTTGACCACCCTCAAAACCAATCTTCTTAGAATAACCTGAGCGTGATTTAGCACCTTTGTGACCGCGTGTAGAAGTTCCACCAAGACCAGAACCTGGACCACGTCCGATTCGTTTAGCGGTCTTTACAGAACCAGCAGCTGGCGTTAAATTATTTAATTCCATAATGCTACAATTTTTTAATTAGTCAATTACTTTAACCAAGTGTTTAATTTTGTTTACCATGCCGAGGATAGCAGGAGTAGCCTCGTGCTCTACTACAGCATTCATCTTGCGAAGACCAAGAGCCAACATAGTATCCTTTTGCACTTGTGGGCAGCCGATTGTACTGCGTACTTTTTGAATTTTAATTGTTGCCATGATTTTTCACAAAATATTATCCGTTAAACACTGTTGAAAGACTCACGCCACGGTTTTGAGCTACAGTGCGAGCATCGCGCATTTCGCCGAGAGCTGCGATAGTAGCCTTCACGAGGTTGTGAGGGTTAGAAGAACCTTTAGATTTAGCCAAGATGTCAGTTACACCAGCAGACTCCAACACGGCACGCATAGCACCACCGGCTTTTACTCCAGTACCGTGAGATGCAGGTTGGAGATAAACGCGAGCACCACCAAATTTAGCGTATTGCTCGTGAGGAACAGTACCTTTGAGTACTGGCACTTGGATGAGGTTTTTCTTAGCAGCTTCAGTACCTTTGGCAATAGCAGCGGTTACTTCGCCTGCCTTACCAAGGCCCCAACCTACGATGCCGTTCTCATTTCCAACAACAACGATGGCTGCAAATGTGAATGTACGTCCACCCTTGGTAACCTTAGTTACGCGGTTGACAGCGACAAGGCGCTCCTTGAGCTCCAAGTCTTGGGTTGATTTTACTCGATTCATAACAGTCTCTTTGTTTTTAGAAGTTGAGACCTGCCTCGCGGGCAGCATCTGCCAATGATTTAACTCGACCATGGTAGAGGTAGCCATTGCGGTCAAATACTACAGCCTCTACGCCAGCTTTCTTTGCAGCTTCAGCGATGAGCTTACCTACTTGAGCAGCTTTCTCTGATTTGGTCATTTTATCCTTGATAGCGAGCGAAGATGCAGCAGCAAGTGTCTTGCCTTGCACATCGTCGATTACTTGAGCGTAGATTTGGCTGTTGCTACGGAATACGGTCAGACGAGGACGCTCAGCTGTACCCGATACGCGTGTACGGATAGATGCTTTAATTTTAAGTCTTCTTGCAATTTTCTGATTCATAACTTATTCCTTTCTAATTATTTACCAGCCGATTTACCAGCTTTACGACGAACAACTTCACCTTGGAACTTAACACCTTTACCTTTGTAAGGCTCTGGTTTGCGGAACGAGCGAATCTTAGCGCATACTTGGCCAATGAGTTGCTTGTC
>JAGBZD010000095.1 GCA_017628395.1 Paludibacteraceae bacterium
CCATTCTCATCATACAAGTCAATACATGGAGCAGCAGTGGTGGTACGGATATCCAAGAAGCCATTGGTGCGTACATCGCCTGATGCATTATCTGCCATTGATGCGGGCCAGATATCATCAATCGACAAGGTCGTATATCGCTTATCAGCATTCGACAAAATCCCAATAGGGGAGTTATACTGTCCTGCTTTCTGCTCCATGCTCATACCTAAGAATTCTATTTTCACCTTAATCGCACTACCAGTAGAGCCTGCTAAACGGTTAGAATCACGCATATGGATAGTTGGTTTATACGGATTGGAACTATTAGAAGAGGTTCCTTTAAATGCAAAAGCAGTAGAAGTTCCTTCACAGCGGAAAGTAGTCTGGAGACCATTAAAGTCTACTGTATCTGGTTTACTCGTATTACCATCAATACTCTTATAGCGAGCATATAAGTTCAAATCATCCACATAGACATGCGTATTAACTCCAGCCCCACCTGTAAAACAAATTACACCATTTTCATTTTTATTGTTTCCTCCACCCGTAGAAGCATATGGGCAATAACCTGTAAGATAAACCGATGTTGCGCCAGAAATATCTGCGATTGGTTTATTTGCCACATTCATATTAAGAATTGTCTGCTGCAAATCGTATTGGTTACCATTCTTCACATAGACATAACATGGCGTAATAGCATCAGAACCTTTAGTATTGCTTGCAGGAGTAATTTTGTGTCCCGTTTGCCCTGAAACAGTTGCAATCACCTCCGAAGTAGTCATACCAAAGATATACAACTTATCAAATAATGGAGCCCCAGAGGGAGAGAATGCTGCATCTAAATTGATTGCACATTTTTTTCGATAGGGAAAGACACCATAAGTAGTATTTCCCTCTACAAAAATTTCTGTACCCGTGTATAGTTCCACGGTACTACTTGCTGTAATACTACTTTGTGCAGAAGGAATAACAGTCACCTCGTTGGAGAAGCGATTAGCAAATTCATCTGGACCATATACAGCCATTACACGGAATGTGTATTCCGTACCCGTTGTTAGAATGACACCACCGATATTATTTACGACATAGGATGTTTCTATTGGTTCATCATCACCAATGGTGACAAGTTGCGTAAAAACAGAATCTATCGTTCTTCTGCCTTCTACAATATAACTTGTTGCACCTAAAACGGGTTGCCATGACAGACGGAGTTGCTGGCCTAATCCATTGGTGGTAGTCACTACAGGTTGTGCCAAACGAATATTAGCTACAATATTAAGAATAGAATATACCTCATCACTATTGTATGAGTACTTAATGGATGGTGTATGTTGACCTGGTGTTAGGTTATGCTTTACAGTAACAGAAACATCTGTAAGACCAGCCACCCAAGTAGTATAAGTAATAAAATCACCTGCAGGAAGATTGCTTGGTGTAGTGGTCAGACCAGTTAATGTAGTCTCAAATGGCAAAGTCTGCGTACTCTCGCCACTAGCAGCATAATCTATATCAAAGGTCATCGTATTAATCTCTGCACCATCAATAGTAATAACCTTACCTGCATCACCAGAAAGAAGGATTGTTTGCGTATATGTTACCTTTGTTCCTTTTGCATCAGTATATGTACAAACTGCGGTCAAAGTGGTTGTTAAGTCCGCCTTATTCATTCCTTGCAATGCTTCAAATTGAACCGTTGCATTAGGGTTGTCAGCAGCGGTTTGCAAAATAAAGCCCTTAGCTGCCGCATCTGCGGGTAGAGAAATAGACCAGACACCATTGTTAGCAGCGTAACAATTTTTAGAGACATTAAATGTCTGAGCCAATGATTCTCCTTCGGCAAGAGGATCATCTGGAGTGTAGTTATACTCAGTGTATGCGTAATTAAAGTAAGGCATATAATCCTCCGTTGCCATCAGTTGAGCGGTACAATTTGTACTTCCATACTTAGAAGCCACCTTTATCTTTGCTGTAACATTTGTACCGTGCACGCCCGAAAGTTTGTAGGTCACATTATATGTATAAGATGATTGGTCAATACCAGGAAAATCTGAAGAGTTCTTCACAAAAGTGTTGGCAGTCCAACTACCAGACAACGCCTCTGTAAAGTGTTGTGTAGGAACAGTGCCATCTTTCGCAATCAAACCTGATTCGTTCGATTCCAATGTAAAGACCACATCTCGCGTTTCGGAGCCTACATTAGGGTCAGTATAAGTACCAAAGACATAATTTTTGATATTGGTTCCACCATCTTCGCCTGCGGTAGTACCAGTAACCTTAGGTTGTAACCATGTGGCGGTATAAGTAAATTCTTTACCTCCCAATTTTCCCGAAATCGTATAATCTCCTTTAACTTGGATGGATGATGTTTGTTCTTGAACAGCTAAAACGCCATTATTATACCATCCTTTCCAAAGCCAAGCCGCAGAAGTTGTACTCGCTTTCAAATAATAAGTATGTGGATTACCATTTGAGTTCAGTGCTCCACCTGTAGTTAGAGTTGCAGAAGCTGCAAATCCACTGGTAGAACTTGTACTAACTTGCGCAGTTCCAGCTCCTGAAGAGGGATTTGCAGTAGCCTTTACTGTAGACTTTGCATATGCCCATACATCACCTACTCCAATCGTAGCAAGTAGGATTGCAACTAATCCTATTCGTTTCACGAAAAGATTACCAATTGACAATATTTTTTTCATAAGCTTTGTTCGTACCTTTTGTAGCACGATATTTTAAGTTGTTAATAATATTCGGTTGTTATTTTGAGTTTATTTAGTTTTCTAATTTCATCCTTAATGTTTCATCAACGACTTCTTGTAATTGATATGAAGCAACTCCTATAGGTCTATTGATTTCCTCAAGAGACCATTGTACGATTGTTTCGTCCTTCGAACGACATATAAGTAAACCTATTGTAGGGTTATCATCCTCAGAACGCAACAAATGATCTGCTGCGGACACATAAAAATTCAACTTACCAGCAAACTCTGGCATAAATTCCACCACCTTTAGTTCTACCACTACATAACAACGCATCTTAATATGATAAAAGACCATATCAGGGAAATAGGACTGACCATTAGGCATTCGCAATTCCATTTGATGTCCCACATACGCAAATCCACTACCTAATTCCAATAAGAAACGAGTAATGTTATGAGCTAAAGCATCCTCTAACTGTTTCTCATTATATCCTTGTGTCAATGTCAAAAAATCAAACGTATATGGGTCTTTTAACACCTCTGTAGCCAACATACTCTGCGGTAAGGTCAACGCATTTGAGAAATTGGTAATAGCCTTGCCTCGTCGCGCATAGAGGTTATTCGCAAGTTCTTCCTCTAAACATCTGCGGCTCCACCCCTCTTCGACCACCTTATTGACATAGAACATTGCTTCATCAACCGATTGACATTTAGTGATTATCAAGATATGCTGTCCCCATGGTACAGCACCGAACTCCTTCGGCATTGGAATTTCTCCAACAACTTGTTGGAGTTTTATAAGTTCCTCATTATAAAACAAATACCACTTTTTAGAGTACCAAATATTGGTTGTTGAAAAGCCTTTCATTCCTGGAAATGCATCCTTCAAATCAAGGCTCAGTTGTTCCACCACACCAGTTCCCCATTGGGTCTCTGCCTTCATTTGAACCAAATCTCTACCTAAACTCCAGTAGAACTCCAACATTTCTGTATTTACATGCACAGCAGCCTTCACCTGATGACGATGCAGGCGAATCTTCAACTCACCAAACCATTGCTGATAAGCATGATCTTTCACGACAGAATTGCTATGTACGAAAGTTGGTTGCATATATAAGCTTTGTTATTAATATTCTTGTTTTTGCTCGCAGAGCGAGCGGTGTATAGTGTAGAGTGTAAAGTGTAAAGGCACGGGGCACTTTTCGTTACACTCAAAGTTATTTTATGTTGTTCGCCCGAGGGCGGGGTTATTCAGTTTACAGTTAACAATTAATACTTAATATCTCTTACCTTTTTCTGTCAAACGATAACTTTGATTTTTGCTTTTGGGTTTATCTGGTATCGTCATTTCTAATAAACCCGCTAACAATGCTGGTTGTAAGTAATACTGTGTAAAATGTTTAACATCCTTTAATCCTATTTCTTCCATCAATTCTTTCCTATTCATAGCACCCTGTCCTAATACCTTTAGCAAAGTTTTGACTTGCGGGGTATCATAGGGGGTATCATAGGGGGTATCATAGGGGGTATCAACACTATTATTACGCCAAATCACCACCCTAAAATCCTCTTCTTGGTGGAACTCTGCTTTGTACACTACTTATGAATATTTATATGTTTCATATTCTTTTTTTTGCGGCGAAGCCGCTAATCCGCACCTCATCGCCTTTAGCCTTTCGCCTTATAGCCTATAGCAGCAATGCTGCGGATTTTATGTTGTCGCCTCTTTGGAAGTGCAATGTGATATTTTGACAATAAAACAAGAACAACTTGCACTATGCAAATTGCTCCTATTTTGATAATTGTGTACGTTAAGCGTACAAAATCTAAAATGCCTTATTTAATCCATCAACTGGGAATCAAACTACCAATCTAATGCTTCTTGCTTCAGCAAGAAATCCGTTAGCGAAATAGTAAGAATACCATCGTCATCATGCCACGGAACAACAGGCGCGTTTTGAATCAAGATTCGCTTAAAACCATCGCCTATCTTGCGGAAGGATTGCGTTTCCTGCTTGCGTTTCTCGCCAGTTGGCATCTCAAAAGCAGATTGAATATAGTATCTACGACTACCACTATTCACCACAAAATCGACCTCGTACTGCTTACGAATCAATTTTTGATTTTCCTCCTTTTCCCAAACTGGTTTGCCTCGTTTGGAATTCCAAACGAGTTAGATACTCATTTCTGCTTACTTCTTTCATGTTCTATTGAAAACTTTTGCAAAAATACAACTTTTTTTTCAATAAACCAAAAGATTTGGCATTTTTTATCAAAATATCACAATACTTCAAAGATCGCTTTGCGGCGGAGCCGCGTTGTTATGTTGTCGCCCGAGGGCGAGTGATTTAACAACAATTAAAGTCAATTTTATTCGTCAATTATTGTCATTTTTTTCTCTATTTGTGGATTGGAAGAATGTGCAGCGCACATTGGCTATCCACAAATGAGAGGTTGGTGTTTGGCAGCGGAGCTGCGTTGTATGTGGCAAGGATGTACGCGTGTGCGCGGGTGTCCGCGCTACGCGTACATTAAATATATTATCACTCTGCTGGCACGATAGTCAACTCACCCTCGAACTCAGTAGCAAAACGCACATACAAGAAACCATCTAAGTCCTTATATTGAGCCAGCCCTGCCAAAATCTCCTTGCTTAATACAACTTGCCCCTCAGCAGGCACTTCGGTATAGTTCACTACATCAATATGCGCCTTCGCTACTGCAAACACACAATCCATAGCTACAAAGGTATGCAAAGGTGCAGCACCCTTCCATACAAGGTTTACACCACTCGCCATCCATGCCTCGCAGTCAATGCGATACACATCAAAGACATCCTTAAGACTCAATGTGAGGTTTGCAACAGGATCAAGCAACTCGCTATTCTCCACACATGGATTTACAGGTTGCTCCTCTGGCAAGACAGAGAGAATAAGCGTAGCTTGGTAGTCGCAACCGTTCGCGTCTTGGAGAGTAATAGGATATTCACCCGACTCGGTATAAGTAAGACCATTCCACTCGTAGGTCTCACCGAATGGGATTTCTATAGAATCTGTAGTAGCCTCGGTTTGAGGGTGAATGGTGAGGTTGAGGGTTACGATACTATCTACGCCGTTGGCAGCAAGGAATGTTTGGGTATGTTCGCCTGCAGTCGAATAGGTTTGATTGTTCCAATCGTATGTCTCACCGAAGCAAACAGCAGCATCAAAAGAGGTCAGAATAGGGTCTGGGATAATAGGTTCTTCAGTTTCCGACATGACAATCATGCTACCCGTAGCACTATTATTAAATCGGAAATACATAAAACCATCCGCATCAGCGTATTGAGCCACAGCCGCTAATTCGTCTTTGCTCAGCATAAGGGTATCACGGGAACCGTCAGAAGCGATAGTAACTTCTTTATAAAGTTTCACATGCTCGTTGTTCGGATTCAAAGTACACTTACATGTATCGCACAAATAAAGCTTCAACGAACTTGTACCTTTCCAATACAATTGAACATCTTGTTTAGCCCATTGATTAATATTCACACGCCAAGCAGTGGTAGTAGCATTGCGTTGAAGACGAACACTATCGTTAGCAAACAATTCATCGGCATTTTCAGCACACTCACCAGCAGCCCAAAGCGAAGATGTAATGGTTGTTGGTGCAGAAGAAACGAACTTCACAAAGACATGCTCTATCGCATTTGTACAAACCACCTTCATCTGTTTTTTAGAGAGTAACAACTCCTTAGAGAAAGTATAAGAATCAACAATCTTAGCAAAATCTATCGTATTGGAGAAATATGCCGTAATTTCGCTGGATGATGCAGCAGTCCAAAGCATACTATAGTTTTCCCATGTAGCAGGGAAATAGTACACTTGCTCTGAAGCATTCGCAAGCACCTCTACCGGTTGATCCATAGCTATAGGAATCGCCTTCGCCATAGCTTCGTTCATTGGTTTTTTCTCCACAATCAACTCACCGTCTTCAGCACAAACAACTCGCATATAATAAATACCACCTTTTCCATAGAGCGAAACATAGTCACTCATCTCTTTCTTACTAAAAGTACGAATGTGCTCGTTGTTGCCCGCATCAGGTCGCAAAACAAACATATCCAAAGCGGATTCAGCACCTTCCATTGTAAATTCAAACTCACAAGTCTCACCAATCCATATAGTAACAGGAGTAGAACCTGTCCAACGGAACTGAATACTGTCATTCTTCCAATCAGCAAAAGGCAAAACATAACTATCACCCTCATGCAACAATCCCGTTGCGATGGTGTCTGGCATATTCAGCCAAACAGAATTATCCATACACGCCTTAAAGAGGGTATCTGGTGCCAAACGAACCTCGCCTGCACAAGGCGCATTGAGAGTGACAATAGCATCTACATTGTATGTAATATTATATTGAGCCATCAATTCACGATAAGACTCACCAATGGTCAAGGAATAATATTTATTATAATCCTGATCATACTCATCCGTAAATGTCAAAACCAATGGCAGAGCGATTCCCCATCCAGACCCCGCGTCTAACAATTTAACGATATTAGGATCATCGTATATACCTGGGGTACAAGTAAAATCCACATACACTTTTGGAGCTTGCTCTATAGGTGTTTCTGGATAGAAATAGCAGGTCATTGGCAAATCATAGGTAGATGCCGAATAATAGTACACTCCTGCAGCAGGCACATTACCTACATAAGAAGTATCAACAGGAATTGCATTCTCACAAGTCAAGCCATCAGGCTCCTGTGCAAAAAGAGTAGCACTTGCCAATACAAGTACAGCCACTACAAGAAAATTAAAGCGTTTCATATTCATTGTTGTATATTTATAATTATTTCCCTATTATTTACCTTCGCAATTGGTCGCCGACTTGGTTCGACGGTATATCACCCATGCCCATAGAACGCACAGCAAGAGTAAGAACGGAATAGCATCCGACATCGGCATCCAATACCAACCAAATTCCGTATCATTTTGCTTACTATCAAACCAGTCGCGGAAAGATTCCCATGCACCTGAGTTCATAAAATCGTTATGTTCAGGATTTTCTGGATCATACTCCTCACCCGTTACACCCTTAAACCAAAGGCGGAATAAAATATCTTCGGTTATTTGATCAGAGCCACTACCGTACCCCCACATATCACTAGATAACCAACCATACCATCTATCTTCAATCACCCCCGCATTCCGTCTGCCAGTGATTCCTGCATACGAATTAGTTGTTCCTCCATACACACCGACATACTGGTCATATGTACCTGAGAAGCTACCACCATAGACAGAGGCAGTATAGCCACCCATACCGTAGTTAGCCGCCATGACAGCCATCATATCGCCCGATGACACCGTAGCAGGGTCAACAGAAGGGGTGTTCTTCACACGAGCCGCCGTATAGGTGATAGGAGACATACCCATTGCACCATTAACCACTGGCGATTGGCTACTGGACATAGCAGCACTACGCGCACTACCACCCATAGCAGCCCCACCATTGCCACCGCCACCAAAAGACTTCAGCTGTGCACTGCTGGTCAAGTGCATACCTGCACCAGCAGTTGCACCAGTATAGGTTAGAGGTGAAAGGTTAGAGGTTAAAGGCGTAGTGACTGCGCCACGATACGCACCCGCGTAAGAAGCACCAACACGCGCACGCGACAAAGAAGACGATGAGCCCATACTCAACGCCAAACCATCACCCGAAGATGCGGAGAAAGCAGCATTCGTGTAAGAAGAGCTATAAGAGGAAGTATGAGCAACTTCGTTGTAAATCTCATTAGGGCTCCACGCATCATCCTCCGATGCCGTGGATAACCACACAAAACAGCCACACAGTACAGCACAAAGGACTACTCCGATAAATACATTTACATTTCTTTTCATTTTTTACCTTAAAATATAATCTAAAAATCAAACAATTCTATTACTTTTGCCGCCTCACGCGTACGAGCATACATACGCATGAAACGAATTTGGGCGCAAAGGTACAACAATTATTTCATATGACCAAACATTTTTGCATTTATTTGCAATATATACGCATTTTAATAATATTTGATACTAAAATCTTAAAAAAACGACCATTTTTAGCCCAAAACGCTGCCATGGGGGGGGGTAAATTATTGATACACAGTGAGTTACGCAATGATATTAATAATATTAAAGACAACACATTAAGCATATGTAGTTTTACAACCAACGACAATACGAAAAGGTGAAAACGGAAAAGGAGAGTGAGGACAACAACAGAGTATAGAAAATTAACCAAAATTATTAGGGGACGATATACATGTTGGTACTTACTATCTCCTTGCCCCTATGGGCAGAAATCTAAATAAATCTTTTTGCCACACATTCGGAAACAACACGAAGGGGTAAGTGATATATATTTTAATCAACAACACAAACAACTTGATTTAACAACGATTGCGCCCAAAACAACACATTGGGCGCTCAGGGATTTGTTAAAGACAATGGTCGTCAATGTGAGGTTTCTTTTAAAAATTGCACGTTTTACTCGTAACATTAAAGGACGTATACATTAAACACTTTTATGATCTTTTGGTTTATTATTGGCATCTAGCAGATTGTCGCTCAATCGTGGTGCTCGCACCACTCACTCACTCCGCACTACTATCTGCTCAATACTAACCTCAAAATCTTCATAAAGCAATTTATTAAAA
>JAGBZD010000096.1 GCA_017628395.1 Paludibacteraceae bacterium
GAAGGTAAGTGACAAGGCCACACAACTACTGATGACCGAGTTCTACAACAACTGGATCGGCAAAGACCAATCCAAACGCGAAGCTTTTCGAAATGCTCAAAATACCGTCCGCACCCAATACGAAGAACCCGAATACTGGGCAGGATTTATTATGTTAGATTAATGCATAATCATATGAAACACTATTTAAATTTAATATTGCTACTCTTTTTTTCAATATCCTTATCTGCTCAACAAACAGAAACGGTCTCTCATAAGCATCTAATGATTGATGCAATCAATAGGGGAGATTATAACCAAGCGCCCCAAGAACTAGTATTAGTAACTGATTGGGGCGATGATGTATATTTGAATGTGGATTCTGTCATTACTTTCATATCCCAAGTCAAAGAGAATAAGCTATCAATATCTCAAAACTTGATAGATAGTCTTAGCAACTATGCATATTTATCTTTGCAGAAGTCCCTTTATCAAGAGATAGATACGGCTAAGCATGCTGAAGCACGTTTAAAGTATGAACTATTACTGAAGTATAACAAATTGTTATTAGGTGAACACAATCCAAAGCAAACTATCATATTAAGAAATATCGGATATTGCTATTATCAAGAAAAAAATCTTGAGCTGGCAGAACAATATTTTATAAATGCTTTTAATAATTTGCCTAAAAACCCATCAACTGAAGAGGATGTTGAGAATTACATATTTGTCTTGAATTGGTTGCATAAATACTATTATGAAGAAAAAGAAGATTTTTATTTATCAAAAGAATATATATCCAAGCTCGTACAATTCCAAAAAAAATATCATGGTACAAATCATGGTGAATACATCATTGCATTAGACAAATTAGCGCAAATACATTATGAGTTATCAGAATATAACCTAGCAGAAAAATACTTTTTAGAAGTATTAGACTTTTATCAGCATAATACGAATGAGTACCATTTAGAATATGTAACGTTATTAAAAAATCTAGGCATATTATATAATTGTAAAGCCAACTATACTTTAGCGAAAGAGTATTTTACACAAGCAAAAACCGCAATTAATAGTGAAGACGAACAATATGTCAAGGTATATGTAGAATTACTAAGGTCTATAGCAAATTTTTACTGTAATCAGTCTAATTATTTATTGGCAAAAGAATATTTCCAAAAAGCAATTGAATATTGGAAAAAGAATAAAAAAGAAGTAAACAAAGAGTATGCATTTATATTAGCAGACTATGGAACTCTATATAAATATATAGGTGAATATTCAACAGCCCAAGAATACTATACTAGTGCTCAAAATATATTAGCAAAAAAAGCCCAAGAGGCAACTATTTCTTATGCTTCCATACTGGGTTTGTTAGGTAACTTGATGACTGATTTGGGCGACTATACAACAGCTGAATCATATTTTCGTCAAGCATTGGATATTGTGGAGAAACAACTAGGTAAAGAACATATTGGTTACTTAGTTATGTATAGTAACATGGTACAAATAGATATCTATAAAGAAAGATATACAGATGCAGAGGAAAAATACCTTACAATATTGAAAGGAAAAAAGAAATTATTGGGAGAAAACAATCCTTCTTATGCAGGTACACTAGGCAATTTAGGTCATGTGTATATGTATAAGGAAAATTATGCCAAGGCAAAACAAACTTATGAACAAGCAGCAACGATTTTCAAGTCCACTGTAGGCGAAACACACCCTGATTATGCTACTGCGCTGTCTTCTATTGCCCATTTTTATCGTCATGTACAAGACTATACAAGTGCAGAAAAATATTGTATGCAAGCACTAGCAATATACAAGGATGTGCTCGGAGAAAATTGTCGAGGATATATTAATGAATTGGAACATATAGCGCTATTGTCATCTTTAAAACATGAACATGATAAAGCCATTACATATTTACTAGAAGTGTTTGATAGAAAAAAGAAAATCTTTGGAGAAGAAAATATTAATACCTATCAGACTATAAAAGATTTAGCTATTGAATATGCAAAAGCTGGAGATTCTTCTACTGCAGAAATATATATTAAAACTATTGTTAAATACTATAAAAGAACTCATAACGAAGATTTCCTTGGTTCTATATTTTTTAATATCGGTGTAGCATTCCACCAAGCCAATAAATTAGATATAGCGGAACGATACTATTTAGAATCTATTAAATATTCTAAAGGTGATGAAGCATATTACTATGAGTTATTAGTAGGAATAGGATACCTATATAATTTAAAAGGCGACTTTGACTCAGCTGAGAAATATTATCTATTGGCTGAAGAAATGGCAGATCAATCCAAACTAGCATACTTATTAACGGGTATTGCAGAGTTACACTTTGCGAAACAAGATTATGTAACAGGTAAGCAATATTGCCTAAAAGCATTAAAACTAATAGAAAATAAAGCGGACCAAATCTATTTATTAAATGCACTTGGTAATGCTCATTGTTTAATGAATGATTACGACAATGCAGAAAAATATTTTTTGCAGTCGCTAGATTTGCAAAAAGACATCTATGGTGAAAAAAGCCCTTTATATATGAGTGCATTGGGTGCAATGAGCGAATTTTATGTAGTTAAAGGGGAATTTGAATGTGTTATAGATTATTTAGAGATGACATTAAATATCCAGAAAGAAGTGTTCGGAGAAGAACATATTGCATACGCTTCCACATTAAGTGCATTAGGTTCAAATTATTCTAATATAGAAGGTAAAGAAGCACTCGGAGAAAGGTATCTCAATGAATCCATTAAAATATTTGAGAAATTAAGCGCTTTTGATAATATTCATTATATCAGGTCTTTGTTGCTACTAGGTATATATCATCAAGGGGTAGGAAATTTAAGATTAGCAGAACAATATAGTTTAAAAGCTTATTCCATAGCGAAAGATTATAATCCAGATGATTCTTCTACATTATCTACCATTCTTGTATCCTTAGGAATGCATAACTTGCTACAAAACAAATTACAAGATGCAGAAATGTATTTGCTAGAAGCCGAAGAATTGGGGCAATACGAGCAATTATCAACAATCTACTCTGCCAATTTGACAGCCTTAACCTATCTATATATGTTTCAAAATAAGCTTGATTTAGCAGAAGAATACTTAATGAAATCGTTAGCGTATAATGAGAAAATATTTGGAATAGACCACCCCATGTATGCACATTCAGTAACCTCTGCTGCAATTATAAATTTTTGGATAGGCGATTTGCAATCTGCCAAAAAGTATATAAAATTAGCTTCAAATGGAATACATAGAGTAGATATAAGCAATTATGCAACTCTACAATATATATCTGCCCAAATAGAGTTTGCTAATAACAATTACAAACTAGCGGGTAAATATCTTAAGCATGCATACGATATTAAAAAGACAAAATTTGTATTTACTACAGACTACATGACGGAAAGTCAGCGTTTAGCATATTGGCAGTCAAATAATTCGTTGTTTGATAGAGATATACCCCAATTTGTGTATCGAACATATACGAATAATTCTTCAGTCACTTCCTTTGCTTATGATAACGAATTGTTTCATAAAGGTTTGTTGTTATCATCATCCAACTCGATTCGTCATTCTATTTTAAATAGTGGAGATAGTTCGTTAATTCATCAATGGAATGAATTGACTGAAATCAAACAAATCATTTTCACTTTAGAAGCAAAACATGAATCAGAAAATAACTATCTAACATATATTCAGCAAGCTGATTCATTAGAGAAACAACTTACAATATCAAGTTCATTATATAGAAAAAACAAAGAAAAGTGGCAAATCACTTGGGATAGTATACGTAATCACTTGTCTCCTAACGAAGTTGCAATTGAGTATTTTGCTGCTCCGCTTTCGATTGATAGTATAATGTATTGTGCTCTACTATTACATAATAACTATAGGTATCCAGAAATCATTCCACTCTTCGAAGAAAAAGAAATTACTGCTTTCCTCTCTGCAGAATGTGGCAACATCACCAATAAAACATATGACTTTTATGCCAATGGCGACACCATCTCTCAACTCATTTGGAACAGAATCCTTCCTCATCTCAAAGAGGGAGAAACCATCTACTTTGCGCCATCAGGACTGTTGCATCAATTGGCGATAGAGTATCTACCGTTTGATGAAACGCACACCATGGCAGATGTGTATAATATGGTGCGTCTTTCTTCTACAAGAGAGATTGTACTGAACAAACCTAATACAGAACACACTACCGCAACCATCTATGGTGGTATCCAATATAATTTGGATGCAGATAACTTACTTGTAGAAAGTGAAAAGTATCCCAAAATAGGATTGCAGGCTACTCGCAGTATAGAGAACGATACACTTAATCGTGGTTATGTACAATACCTCCCAGGCACCAAGAAAGAGGCAGAAAAAATCAATGCTCTGTTACAGCAGAATAATATCTCTGTCCAATTATACACTACCGCTGAAGCCAATGAAGAATCCTTCAAATCCCTTAGCAGTAAACACAACAATATCATTCATATCGGCACACACGGCTTCACATGGACTGATAGCACTGCTCGAAAGCAAGACTATTTTGCTCAGCACATGCAAATGCAATTACAACAGTTAATGTATAGCAATAATATTCAATATGGTCCAATCATAGATCCACTGAACCGTTGTGGTTTACTCTTCGCAGGTAGCAACATAGCTCTTTCTGGTCACTCGATCGAACTACCCGATGGTGTACAAGATGGTATCTTAACCGCAAAAGAAATCTCTTTGATGGATTTACGAGATGCTGACCTTGTCGTCCTGTCTGCATGCGAAACAGCCAAAGGCGACATAACTTCCGAAGGTGTCTTCGGCTTACAGCGTGCCTTCAAGATGGCAGGTGTACAAACCATTATCATGAGTTTGTGGAAAGTCAACGACCAAGCCACCCAACTCCTCATGACAGAGTTCTACAACAACTGGATCGGCAAGCACCAATCCAAACGTGAAGCCTTCCGCAATGCCCAAACCACCGTCCGCACCCAATACGAAGAACCCGAATACTGGGCTGGATTTATTATGTTAGACTAATAAATATGAGAAGGATAAAGAACGCTACAGGCTATGAAAAAGATAGTTATTATAATTTACGTTTGTGTATTTTGTTGCAATAAAGTAGTTGCTCAATCCCCATTACTTGATTCATTAATACCATTAAGAGAAGATACAATGGTTGATCAAGTTTATTTGAACAATCAAATAGCTAAAGAATGTTCACGCATAGGAGATAGTACCTCTAATTTTAGTTATTATACTTATGCTATTTTTTACGAAACAGAGTCTTTTATGCAAGGAAATGATAGTGCGAATAGAGCTGTTTCTTTGTATAATCTTGCATACTACTATAATCTTTTCGGCTATTATACTCGTGCTGCTGCATACATAGATTGGGCAAAAGATTTATATAGCAGTATTCCAGAGAAAGATAGTGTGATTTATCAACATATTGTCGATTTTGCATTAATATGTGATTCCAATGCGACTCAATATTATACGCTTAAATATACGTTGGACGAAGTACTACAAGTGGACGAAGCTGTTACTCAAGATAGCATTATTAGTTATTCGGATGCTCTTTTCTTTTGTGCTCATGTACTACATTCATTATCAAATGATACAGCAGCAATAAATGCTCTTAATGGCATATGTGCTGTCGCACAATACATGTCTGATTCCGTTGTTACACAAGCATTGTACGAACTAACATATTACAATTATATAATAAACAATCATCAAGGGGTTCTAGCTGCCGCAGATCAATATTTCCAACTAATAACAAAGAACAACGATTATGATAAAAAAATCTATGACTATGTTGTTAGATATGCTTATGATGTGTGGAAAAATGCATCAATGCAAGTTGATTCACTCACGGCAACAACGAGGAATATTCTTTACAATAAACATGTAGAATCTCTATTTGATGAAGCATACAATACAACAGATGAACTCCAATTTATTACATTGAAAGACTCTGCTGTCGTATATGCCCTTGAGCATCATACTGGCGATTGCACACCATATATTGAAGATTTATTAGATTCGGCTCAAGTGCTTATTCGAGTACAAGATTTTGCAAGTGCGCTACTAATCTTGAATCGTGCAGAGCAAATTGCTATTCAAACTTCTACGCCAATGGATAGTCAAACAATGGCACTGCTTTTCGCACAATCTATGCTTGCGAATTATCGTGTTGGAAAGTACGATAGAGGTTGGGAACAAGAATGTAAACTAATGGCCTCTCGTAAAAGTCATGAAATAACATATAGTATACACGATGTGGATATGTACTATAAAGCCAAGTCGCTTATCATGCTTGTTAATAGTTCTGTTGAAGAATTACATGCAGAAGGTGACAATATCTATGTGTATAACACCCCGATTAGTTTTGCATCCTATGACAATGTAGATTACTATAACTATGATAGTAATCCGATAAAACAATTCAACGATACGACTGCATATGTACATGAACATATCAGTGCTGAAGTAAAGATAGATAGTCTTATTATGGGAAAGGAGCAATTGAATGGAAATGCAGTGTCAATGGAAAGGCGCTATATGAGTGATCTCAATGAAGTTATAGAACAATTGATTAACAAAGGGAATTATCAAGATGCAGAGCGGATATGTAATCATGCTATTGATGTGATGGTGTATTTTAAAAGCAAGGTACACGAGTCTTATTTAACTCAAGCAGTATATTATATGGCTATCATATCTGCATATAATGGAGAGTGGAAGAAAGCAACTGAGTGTATTGAGTATGCATATGCATATTATGCTAAAACAGAGCATTCTGAAATGTTGGCACAATTATTGGTGTTGTATTCTGAATATTACCAGCATTTTGGAAATGTGCAAGAAGCATTGAGATATGCAGAACTTAGTATTTCAATTTGCAAATTAATTCCTATGGAACATCGAAATCATGACAAGTGCTTTCACTCATTTATAAATTACGCCAAATGTATCATAAATAGTGGCAACTATGATTTCGGAATGGAACTTCTTGCTTCTTTACAAATATATGTTAAAGAAGAACAAGGTGCGGAACATCTGAATATGGCACAAATATGGCTTGAATATCTTAACTATGGGATAAATATTAAAAATAAAGAGGCTGGATATACAGGATTCGTTAAAGCAAGAGATATTTTAGCCACACACGAAGAAGAACTTCTATGTAATTCTGGATTGGCTAACATATTCGTTAAAGATTACATTGATCTCTATGTCATGGGTGCACAACTATTTTTACAAAATAATGATAATGATAATGCTCTTGCAGCAAGCGAAACCGCAATAAAGTATGTAATAAAATACTATGGTGAAGCTCATCCATACATCTTAATGCCAATACTCCTGCAGTCACAAGCGATGCAAAAAATGGGAAATATTAGAGAGTACACAATCAAGAACTCTATGTATGCTAACCAACTCGCTCAAGAACTCTATGGTAGAAATCACTGGATTGTTGGAGAAACGCAGTGGCGATTGGCGGAATTAGCACTTGAAATGCAACATACGAAAGATTTTGAACAATATGTAGACACCATTCAACAAATATTTTCTCATAATATCCGCCATGAATTCACATTTTTAACATCTGTGCAACGTGCACAATATTGGCAACGGCAGAGTCAGATTCTAGAGAATATTTGCACTCATGCAATTAGGTTACTAACTCCTACAATGAGTAAATATATATATAATGTTTCGTTGATGACAAAAGGAATGCTACTTAAAACCGATGTGGAAATCGCTAATATTGTTGCGCAAAGTCGTGATTCTACATTATTTAACCAGTATATGCGTTTGATAGAACTTAATAATCAGCAACAAATAGCACTTGAACATAATACTTCTTTTACTCAAGAAATTGAAAAAGAAATTATAGAACGGACTATACAGCAACGTGTACTAGAGTATGGTGATTACACACGTGCTTTAGAGATTCGTTGGCTTGATGTTCGTGAGCATCTGCAAAATGATGAGTTGGCAATAGAATTTCTATCCGTTTTACAAGGTGATAAGGAACATATGTATTGCGCTCTCCTTCTCCGTCATGATAGTGAATACCCCGAACTTATTCCCCTCTTCGAAGAAAAAGAAGTCTCATCATTCTTGTCTACCTCCAATAGCAACATTACCAATCAGACATACGACTTCTACTCGAACGGCGACACCATCTCTCAACTCGTTTGGAGTAAAATACAACCTAAACTCAATAAGGGCGAAACAATTTATTTTGCTCCATCAGGCTTGCTCCACCAATTAGCTATAGAGTATCTTCCTTATGATGAGAATCGTACTATGTCTGATGTATATAATATGGTGCGCCTTTCTTCAACGCGAGAGATTGTCTTAAACAAACAAAAAACAGAATATACTACAGCAACCATCTATGGTGGCATCCAATATAATTTGGCTGCAGATAACTTAGTTGTAGAAAGTGAAAAGTATCCTAGAACAGGATTGTTAGCTACTCGCAGCATAGAGAACGACACGCTTAATCGTGGTTATGTACAGTACCTTCCAGGCACAAAAAAAGAGGCAGAAACAATCAATGCCTTGTTACTGCAGAACAATATCTCTGCCCAATTATACACAACCTCCAAAGCTAATGAAGAATCCTTCAAATCCCTCAGCGGTAAGCACAATAACATCATACACATCGGCACGCATGGTTTTACTTGGACAGATAGTATCGCTAAAAAGCAAGACTATTTCACACAGCGCATGCACATGCAGACATTGGATGGTAGCAGTCGTCCTACAGGACCTATTATTGATCCACTAACCCGCTGTGGTTTACTCTTTGCTGGTAGCAACATTGCTCTATCTGGTCACGCAAGCGAATTACCCGAAGGTGTACAAGATGGCATCTTAACCGCAAAAGAAATCTCTTTGATGGATTTACGAGATGCTGACCTTGTCGTCCTGTCTGCATGCGAAACAGCCAAAGGAGACATCACATCCGAAGGTGTCTTTGGCTTGCAGCGTGCCTTTAAGATGGCAGGCGTACAAACCATCATCATGAGTTTGTGGAAAGTCAATGACCAAGCCACCCAACTCCTCATGACCGAGTTCTACAACAACTGGATCGGCAAAGACCAATCCAAACGCGAAGCTTTTCGAAATGCTCAAAATACCGTCCGCACCCAATACGAAGAACCCGAATACTGGGCAGGATTTATAATGTTAGATTAAACTATTTCCTATGAAGAGAATCCTATTTATTATATTATTTATTGCAGAGTCCCTTTGCTTCTACGCAATAGGGAATAACGAACTATTTGTACAAGCCATTAAACAAAAGGATTACTCTTCCAGTCTAGAATTGGCAGACAATGCCGCCTCTTGCTTACGCTTTTTAGGTAATAACCAGATTTCTTGGGATGAATATGTGAATTTAATGTCTTACGCAGATGAAATAAATCATCCATATCGAGATTCATTAATTATTAATGGCGTCATTTTTCTTGGGAATTGCGCTATTAAATATACGGAAATTCAAAGCTATGAAATGGCTATATCTCTACTCGAAACAGCCTTATCTTTAAGCAATTTCGTTTTTACACAAGATAATATCCTACAGGCTGGTCTTCACAAACAATTGGCTGTTAATAATGGACAATTAGCGAAATATAATGAAGCAATAAAGCATTCTACAATAGCGTATGAAATAGCAGGTAAATGTACAAATGATACAGTGATTTTAACATCTATGTTAAATGACTTAGGCTTTTTTTATTGGCAAACAACTGATTATGAAGTTGCAAATAAATTTTTACAACAAGCAGAAGACCTCTCTCTCTCTTTACCTTCCAATCATAAAGAAAGAATAAAGACAGTATATTATATAGCAAACTCCTTCTCAGAAATGGGTTTGTTAGATGCTGCCTATAAAAAAATAGATAATTGTATTTCATCAATTGGACCAACCGACTACGCCTATCTCCCACCGCTACTGAGTAGTTTAGCAAAAATCTGTGTAGATTTAGGCAAATATGATCTTGCTGTTGAGTATGGTGAAAAAGGATTATCCATTTTATCTGAATATGGAACAATGTCACTGCAAAAAGAAAAAGACGAATCTAGTCTGCTCAACCATCTTTCGACGGCATATTTTTATCTTTATAATACAGAAAAAGCTATTGAATATGCAGAAAGGGCATTCAGTATATATACGCCTACCGATTCCAATGAATATGCGATATTCTTAAATAATTTAGGAGCATTATATTCTAATAGCAATGTCCAAAAGTCTTTAGAGTGTTATAATAAGGCCATTAGTTTAATTTCGCCATCAAATAATAATTATCTACTATTATTAAGTAACATTGGCAATTTGTATTTTAAAATAAAAAACTATAAGGAAGCTCAAATATACTACGAAAGAGCATTAGAATCAATTAGCAATATATCCATTGTTAATAATACCCATATAGCTACTCTATACCTTCATATAAGTGATATTCTTGAAAAAATGGGTAAGAATAAATTGTCACTTCAGTGGTGTGAGGATGCCTTTGAAATCTGTAAGTTCGGTGATGTCAGTAATGATTTTATAGCCTTACTAAAAAGCAATAGAGCATTCAAATATAGTTTCATCAAAGGAAAAGAACTCCACGCATATGACTTATGGCATGATGTCTTACAAACATACACAAATCTAACAGCAAATCATTTTGATTATCTCACAGAGGAAGAACGCAGTATGTATTGGCAGAAATCACAAACCATGCACGATTTCATTCCTTCATTTGTCTATGAGTATTATAAAAAACACCCGCAATTCACCTCTTTGGCATACAACAATGCTCTTTTAACCAAAGGTATGCTGTTGCAATCTACAAATCATGTTCGCAAATCAATAGAACAAAGCGGAGATACACTATTGCAGCAGCAGTGGGAAGAACTCCTTAAAACACAACAGGTGCTAACATCTTCTGCACTCCCCAACACAACCAAAGACTCTCTTACCAACAGAGCGGAATTGTTAGAAGCATGGATAATGAAAAACAGTCGCGAATTTCGACAATCTAAAGAAATATGGGAAAAGGATTGGACAGATGTTAAAAATGTACTTAAAGACGGAGAAGTAGCTATTGAGTTTATAGATTTTTATAGCATTATCAAACATGATAAAACCGAACATATCTATGCTGCCTTATTGGTCAGACCAAATGATAAGCGACCTATATTCGTCCCCTTGTGCGCCGAAGATGAGATACACTCTCAATTAGGCAACCCAACCCAAACATATGACATCAATGGCAGTGAACTATACGAGTTGATTTGGTCTCAAATTACACCATATCTTGCAGAAAACAATACGATTTACTTTGCACCATCAGGGTTGTTGCACCAATTAAACATTGAACTCTTACCTATGCAAGATCTGCGCCTCATATCTGATGTTTACAATCTAGTGCGTGTTTCTTCTACCCGAGAATTATTACTAGAACATGGTAACACGAGTTTCACCTCTGCCACTTTGTATGGTGGTCTCATATATGATATGGACACCACAGATATGATTGCCAATAGTTCAATCTATGACGATATACAGTATCGCAGTTTCTCTTTGAGCGATACATTATCACGCAAAGGCGTTGCATATCTTCCTGGAACGAAAAAGGAGATAGAAAACATTTTTCTTTGCCTACAATCAACTGGTAGCGAAATCAGGATGTTTACTGGTGCACAAGGCAACGAAGAATCATTCAAAGCTCAAACAGGTGGTAACAATAATATTCTTCACATCGCCACACACGGTTTCTTCTTTGAAGATGAAGAGGTAAATATCACAGATTTGTTTAAACCACAAATGCAACAAATAGGGCAAAGAGAGCAAGTTCTTGATCCACTCTTGCGTTCTGGTCTTTTACTTGCTGGTTCTAATTATGCATTTACTGGTCATTTCGAACAATTACCGAAGTCACTGCAAGACGGCGTTTTGTATGCTAAAGAAATCTCACTACTTGATCTGAGCGAAACTGAGTTGGTCGTTTTGTCTGCATGTGAAACAGGACAAGGCGACATCACTTCCGAAGGTGTCTTTGGTTTGCAACGTGCCTTCAAGATGGCAGGTGTACAAACCATCATCATGAGTTTGTGGAAAGTCAACGACCAAGCTACCCAACTCCTCATGACGGAGTTCTACAACAACTGGATTGGCAAACACCAATCTAAACGCGAAGCCTTCCGCAATGCCCAAAACACCGTCCGTACCCAATACGAAGAGCCCGAATACTGGGCTGGATTTATTATGTTAGATTAAAACTATACTTATGAAGAAAAAATACAATTATCGCAATCGCACCAAACAAATTTGGGAATTTTGTAGCACTCGTTGGCAGAAGATTGTACACATTTCAGGAATTACGATTCTAGCAATACTTTTTGCTCGCTTCATTGTCTATGATTTGATGTCACTATCTGTATTCGCTCCTATGGAAAAAGCAACAGACTTTCAAATGTCCGATATCTATCAATCTATCTCAGAGAGCAAAGCTATCCATAAATTGAGTAAAGATATTACTATCGTAAGCATTGATGGGCATAGCCGTGCCGATGTATTGGATGTCGTCAATCTCATTTCTGAATATTCACCTGCTGCAATGGGACTAGATGTTTTCTTCCCAATCCCAGAACAAGACAATGCCTTTTTACTTTCCACACTATCATCTGTTACCAACTTGGTTTGTGCTGGAATGTTTGAACGAGATAATGATGCTACATCATTTCATCATATCACACAATCGTTCTATGAAGACTCCATTGATGTTACATTTGGCTATGCAAACTTCAATGCCTCATCACAAAGGGATGTCATCCGTCAGTTCGTTCCATTTGTTTTAACAGCGAACAACGACACACTCCTCTCGATGCCCGCACAACTTGCTAAAATATGCCATCCGCTACGCTATAAAGCCATGCTCCTGCGGGATGGAAATGCCGAAACAATAGCATTTGATAATATTGAATTCCCCATTATTTCTGCCCAAGATGTATTATCTGGAGATGTGGATGAAACATTTTTGTCTAACCGAATAGTCTTGATTGGAGATATACACAATATCTACGATTCATATTTATCTCCTTTGCATAATACATTACCAGGTATCGTTCTGCACGCTTATGCTTTACAAACTATTATATCTGATAACTACATCAACACATCTCCCACTTGGCTTAATTGGTTAATCGCCTTAATCTTGTGTGTACTATTTACCATTTGCAACCTCACTGCTAAATATCACATGAGTAATTTCGGTAATTTGTTTATTCGTCTCTTGCAATTTGCAATGATGTATATCCTCATTGTGATAGGTAGCATATATTTTGCTGCACATCATAATTATATTGATTTCTCGCCTGCTATTTTAATGATTGGATTCGGTTCCCTATCATTTGATTTGTGGTTTGGGTGTATAGCTATGTATAATCATCTCAAAAAACTTCTCAAGAAATGAAAAAAATACTATTATTCTACTTATGCGCTATTGGCGCTATCGTTTTTGCTCAAAAACCTTACAATGTTTACGATTGGTCTGGTGGCGTGCAAATCAAAGAATACAAGACATCGCAATGGTCGCCTGTACAAAAGAACCAAGCCATAAGTGGTTTGGATTCGGTTGATGTTGACAAAAAAGGATATTTGCGCATTATTGATACTCGTTCTAATTTGATATACAAATCCACAAGCACAGGAAAAATGCGTATACTTACAATCATCAATGATGCCAAGAAACAAAACTCTCATACTCTAGCTGCTGTTAATCAAGAGTTGATAAAAGGTGCTCGTTCATCATCAAACACACCTACTATGCAGATCGCCGGCGCCACCACTCGCTGTTCAGACGAAGATGTAAGTCACATTGATAGCATCACTTCTACTTTGGCTTGGCTGGCAAAAATGGCATATAGTAATCAACTGGCCAATCATAATTACGAGCTGATAATGAAGAGACATGATATACCTGAAGGAGCCTTCTTTGAAATAAAGAATACCTCTAAAAGAGGTTATTATGTAAATGTTTTGCATCTTGATAAACAAACACAAAAAGTTAATCTATGCTATATCATTGAGCAAGCCGAAGAGCCAGAAGCACCATTCCTATATATTCCACACGATCAAACAATGCGACTTCAAAGTCTAATGTTCAACATAGATGATACTAGAGATATTTTCATTCTTGTAGGAACAGAAGATCAATATATCCCAGAGCAAGTCCAGAGCACACTACAATATCTTGACTTAGATTCTGCACTACCTTTATATCAAAGATATAACTACTATATACTATAATGTAGATATACATACTACATGAGAGCAGGGAATAATCCCCTGCTCTTTTTTTGTGCAAATTTTAACTCCTCAGGTTACTTTTTACACTCCTTAAATCATATACCTACAAAGAACAAATTAATTAACCATTTAAAAGTTGCGCACGACACGAATTTAGTGTATATGGTATGTGTGCTTTCATTACTGGATTGATTTCATTCACATTATGGTATCTCATTTGGGGTAGAAAGGGGAAATAATATGTTAACATTCATCATCTTGGCCATCATTATTACGAAAGTCATTGATGCGCTATCATAATTACCCTAACAGAGCCCAGTTCTAACTTGTTGCTATTAAACCTACCACTACAAACCTATTAATATTTTATAAACTTAAAGTAATATGTCAAAGCATTTGAAATTTGCAGTTTTAATCCTTGTAACATCTGTATTTTGCTCATGTGCAAACACACTTGCAGCAGCTGGGTTTCTGTTAGGTGTTATAATTGAGTGGTCACTAATCTTGTTTGGTGCTGGTCTCGCAATCTTCTTAATTATCATGTTAATCGGATGGATAATATCTTGGTTCAAATAACAATCTAAAATAGTTGTATTATGATTATTCTCGGAGTAGTTTTAATGTTTATTGGTGGCTTCATCTTCATGCTTGGAGAACAAGGCAGTTGCTTAACAATGATTATAGGTGCCGCTATCAATTTCGGAGGTATCGCATGCATATTGTCTGCGTTTTAAAAAACAGTAATGATTACTAACAACTTACAATAACTTTATCACAATGAAACAAATTCTTTTCTTATGTGCACTATTTTGCACTACCGCGCTCTTTGCTAAAGAGCCACAACGCCCAACATCCTACAACTATCAACGAGGGGTGGAAGCCGTCAACAACCATAATGATGAAGAGGGAGAGCAATTTCTCCTACAAGAGCTCTCGGAGAACCCCAATAATGGTTATGCCTATGCATGGCTAGCTGGTATTGAACTGCGCAGAGATGAAACTGGTTCTGCCATTTCTATGATCAACAAAGCTATCAAATACATCCCAAAATCCGATAAGTACTACCATGCTTGGGCATACTCATCGTTATCTAAAATCTACTATGACCTCAACGATTCAACCAAATGTATTGAGTATGCCGACAAATCCATCAAGGCGGAACCCAAAAATGTAGAATGGTGGCGTTATAGGGGCATACTGCATTTAGAATGGAAGAACTACGCACTTGCTTCTGTAGATTTTGATGAGATGATCAAATTAGACCCAACTGCTGTTAGTGGATATATGTGGAAAGGAAAAACTTATTATGAGATGAAGCAATACGAACAAGCCCTCTCCCAATACCAATATGCAAGCAAATTAGCTACGCGTTCATTCATCTATAGTCATATGGCTGAATCAGAGATTGCATTACAGCGTTATAATGAAGCAGCGGAGCATATTATCTGTGCTCTAAAAGAGGAACATTTCGAAGATCTTGCCACTGACTTATTAGCAGATGCCAACGAAGAACTAACTACCGAGTTGATGCCTTATCTCAATATACAAATCAACAAAAATCCCAATTCCGTTGAATGGCATATGTATAAGTTATATCTATATCGCAATGCTAAGAACTACGAACAGGCTATTGAGTGTGCTGAAAAGATTAAGGAGTTAGATGCAAATCCATATTTCGATGCTATCATATCATCACTTTACGAACAAATGGGCGACTTCTCCTCTGCTCTTCACTATGCGCAATTAGCATACCAAGCTGATAGTACAGAAGCGGACTATATTACAACCTTGGCTAGTGCTTATGAAAATGTAGATAGTCTTCAACAATATCTTGATCTTATGGAATTGTATGTGGAGCAATTACCCGAGTCTGGCATGGCTTACCACATGCGTGCACAGTATTATTTCCATACTGGAAACTATCAATCAGCGATTGATGATTATACCACCGCAATTACATTAGACGCCCAAGATACTTTTGGTAGATATATGCGTGGACGAGCATATTATATCCTTGGTGATACATTAAAAGCGAATCGAGATTTACAACGCGTTTTAGATGATTCTGACAATGATGTGGAAACTATATTTGCACTCATATTCCTTAATCGACATCAAGAGGCACGCCATCTCGCAGATAGCATCTTGAATGCTGATTCTATAAAACATGAGAATAGATACAATATTGCATGCAGTTATAGTTTGTTGGGAGAAATAGAATTAGCATTTCATACGCTTGAACAGGAGTTAAAAGATGGTTATGTGGATTTTAATCACATTCGTAGAGATATAGACTTATCACCCATCCGTGGTGAGCGATTAGATAGTCTGCTTGCAAGTTATGAGACAAAGGTACAGGAGCGTATTAGTGCTTTCAAAGGTGAAGAAACTAACCTAAGTTGCAATGAGCGTGTGGTGGAGATCCCTTTCAGTAAAGCAGGTGGGGTAACAAAA
The DNA here is from genome assembly GCA_017628395.1 of Paludibacteraceae bacterium. Lineage (GTDB taxonomy): Bacteria > Bacteroidota > Bacteroidia > Bacteroidales > Paludibacteraceae > Colicola. The sequence goes on from JAGBZD010000096.1 coordinate 16,796, forward strand.
GTAGATTGTACAATCAATGAATTGCCCTTAAGTTTTATCTTTGACACAGGAGCTAGTGATGTCACAATTTCTCAAGTAGAGGCAAACTTTATGTATAAAAACGGATATCTGTCTAATAAAGATGTGATTGGTAAGCAACGTTACCAAACGGCAGATGGTAGCATTTCTGTAGGAACCACAATTATCCTAAAAGAAGTTCAATTTGCAGGCCTTGTTCTTAAAAATGTCCGTGCCTCTGTGGTTAAAAGTCAAAATGCTCCTCTCTTGCTCGGTCAGAGTGTCCTCCAACGCCTCGGAAAAATAGAAATCGACAACTCGCAGCGCATTCTCAAAATCACAACTAAGCAATAAATTGCCCTAACTTGTACTTCGTTTGCATTTTTGCGGACACACTCCTCCCCCAGCAGCACCCTCACACGGTGCTGCTTTTTTTCATCTTTTGAAGACACCAAGTTTCTTTTCTCTCTTGACTTCATCTATAGCTTGCTCCTTTTTTATTTCAAAACCGTACGGCTGAGATAAAAAAGGAGCAAGCTGACAGTAATGAACCTTTTTTAATAAAAAAGTGCATTTTTTTGTAAAATTCTTTGACAAACTGACAAGTTTTAGCAGTTTGATGTAGTACCTTTGCAGCAGATTTCTTATTTCGTATTAAAAATACTCAAACGATAACTACAAAAAAACAAGTAAATGTTTAACTAATAAAGACTAGCAATTATGGCAAAGCAAGTACCTAATGAATTGATTACAACCAAAGAGCAAAGTACCGACAATCAATTTCTGCAAATCGAATCTCTTATTCGCACTATTCGTGGGCAACAAGTACTATTAGATAGCGACCTTGCTATCCTGTACGGAGTAGAAACTAAGCGTTTGAACGAGCAAGTTAAACGCAATATTGAGCGTTTCCCAGATGACTTTATGATTCAACTAACAAAAGTGGAACTCATCAACTTGAAGTCGCAAATTGCGACCTTAAGTGCAACAGACTATCCTCTAAGATCACAAATTGTGACCTTAAACACCGAGAACAATTCTTTAAGGTCGCAAAATGCGACCATAGACAATAGAGGACGACACACTAAATATCTACCTTATGCCTTCACCGAAAATGGAATTGCTATGCACCATCACCACCGAAAGCAGGTCCTTGACAAGAGGAGATACGGCGGTAATCATCCAATCGAAAACCATTGAGTCCTACAATGCGAAGAAAAATTAGAAATCGGTTCTTCAAAAGTGGCTGCTCGTGATGCGAATAGCCACTTTTTTCTATATTTGAACCACTGTATTGCTATTGCTGTTGTCTATTCGGCATGGATTTTGTTGCTAAATATGGCGGTCAAGAGCAATAAAAATCAACAATTCTTGCATATTTGCGTTTTTTTATGTACCTTTGCAGCGCAAAGTGCCAATAAACAATAAAACACATGGACAAACAAACTCAACGCGACTACCTATACATGCGCATGGCGCGCACATGGTCGGAAAATAGCTACTGCGTTCGCCGCAAAGTGGGAGCCATCTTAGTGAAAGACCAGATGATTATCTCCGACGGCTACAACGGAACGCCCAGCGGCTTTGAAAATGTATGCGAGGACGAGAATAATGTATCCAAACCCTATGTATTGCACGCTGAAGCCAACGCGCTGACCAAAGTGGCACGTAGCCATAACAGCAGCGACGGAGCAACACTATATGTGACCGCTTCGCCCTGTATGGAGTGTGCGAAACTCATTATCCAATCGGGTATCAAACGCGTCGTGTATGGCGAGAAATACCGCATTATGGACGGCGTAGAACTGCTGGAACGCGCAGGCGTGCAAGTGGACTTTATGCCTGACAAAGAGTAATTAAAAATTAAGAATAAAGAACCAGAAAAAAGAACTATGAAAAAGTATTTATTTCCTACCTTGACCATCGTAGGCCTACTCATGGGCTTTCTGATTGGTAATGCTGTGTCGAACAAAGTGAACGCACAGCGTTTTTACATCCAAAATGGACAACTATTCCAACAACCCGAATCGAAAGTCGATCAACTATTGCAGTTGATGGGCCAAGCCTATGTCGATAAAATCGATGTGGATAGCATCACCGAAGAAGTGATGAAAGAAGTGGTGAAACGTCTTGACCCACACTCTGCGTATATCCCCAAAGAAGATTTGGAGATGGTGAATTCGGAACTCTCAGCCTCTTTCTCGGGCATCGGTGTGCAGTTCTCTATTCAGAATGACACCGTACAGGTGGTGGCAGTCATCTCAGGCGGTCCGTGCGAAGGTGTAGGCGTGTTGGCAGGCGATAAGATTGTGATGGTCAACGACTCGAACTTCACGGGCAAGACGATTACCAACGAAAAAGTAATGCACGCGCTGCGCGGTCCTAAAGGCACCGAAGTGAAGATAGGCGTGATGCGTAGCGGTTCGGACGAGGTGTATGACTTCACCATTATTCGTGGCGATATACCTCTGCACTCGGTGGATGCGAAGTTCATTATTGAGGCTAAAGGCGAGAAGATAGGTTTTGTGCGTGTGAACCGCTTTGGCGAGAACACCTATGACGAGTTTATCGCAGCCTTGGCGTCGCTGAAAGGGCAGGGGGCTACAGCGTATATTGTGGACCTGCGCGAGAACTCTGGTGGATTCATGGATCAAGCCATTAAGATGGCGAATGAGTTTCTGAGTAGGGGGGATATGATTGTTTATTCGGAGGGTCGTGCGTATCCTCGCTATGAGGCACGAGCCAATGGTTCGGGTCGATTCCAACGCGAGCCGTTGGTGGTACTGATAGACAATTTCTCGGCTTCTGCCAGCGAGATTTTTGCAGGTGCGATGCAAGACAACGACCGCGCTACAATCATTGGTCGCCGTTCGTTTGGCAAGGGCTTGGTACAACAACAGGTGTCGTTCGCGGACGGTAGCGCAGTGCGCTTGACCGTAGCGCGCTACTATACGCCATCGGGTCGTTCGATACAGAAACCCTATAAGATGGGCGAGGGCGAGGACTATGCGATGGACCTCATCAATCGCTTTGAGCATGGTGAGTTCTACTCGGCGGATAGTGTACAAATAGCCGATTCCACCGTATATTTGACCAAGAAAGGTCGTGTGGTAAGAGGCGGTGGCGGTATCATGCCCGATGTGTTTGTGGGTCGCGATACAACGCTCTATACGCCATATTTCAATCAGGTGGTGAATCGCGCTTATACCTATCAGTTTGCGTATCAATACACCGACCGCCATCGCAAGGAACTGAGCAAATACAAAGACTGGCAATCGCTGGAGAAACACTTGCTGAAAGCCAATTGGTTGCCCGAGTTCGTGGCATTTGCCAAAGAGAAGGGGGTAGAGCCAAATGCAGAGCAGTTGGCGAAGTCCAAGCCGTTGTTGGTGCGATTGGTGAACGCGTATATCGTGCGCAATATATTGAACGACGAGGGTTTCTTCCCGCTCTTTGAACGCGATGATGATATAACGAAAAAAGCAGTAGAAGAATTGAGTAAGTAATGAAGCAACGATTTCAGCATTTCCGCAGGTTTATCCAATACGACCTATGGCGTTATCCTCATGTAGAGACCAAGAACCCCAAGAAGCGTTTGGGGTATCGTGTGTTGCAAACGATAATCCTTGTAGGGCGTGGTTTTAAGGACAAAGCACTGAATGTGCGTGCGAACTCATTGTCCTTCTCGTTGCTGTTTGCTTTTGTTCCGATGACCGCGGGGGTATTTGCTATTGCACGCGGTTTTGGATTTGAAGAGTTGCTCAAAGAGCGGTTGTCTGCTACTTTTTTAGCCGAAGCCAACATCGTACCCGTGATTATGGAGTGGGTGGAGCGTTATTTGGAAACGGCACGCGATGGGTTGTTCTTGGGTATCGGACTGGTGGTGCTGATATGGGCCGTGTATGCCTTCTTCAATATGCTGGAGCGTTCGTTTAACAATATCTGGAATGTGAAGACCTCTCGCTCCTTCGGCAGACGATTGACCAACTATATGGTGGTGTTGCTGCTCATACCTGTGATGATTATCGTGACATCGGGTATTTCGATTTTTCTACATTCTACGCAGTCGCTTGCCCCTGTGCTACAAGCCATAGAACCGATACGCCGTGTACTGCTCCGATTGTTGCCTTTTGCGGTGGCTTCGGGAGTGTTCACATGGATATTCATGGCTATTCCTAATACGAAGGTGCGCTTTGTGGCTGCGGTGATACCGGGCGTGATCATGGGTACGCTGTTTCAATTGGTGCAGATGTTTAGCGTGTATTTGGTGATGCTCTTCACCCGCATGAGCGTTGTTTATGGTGCGTTTTCGGCACTGCCGTTGGTGCTGATATGGCTGCACATCACTTGCTGGTTGTTGCTCATTGGCGCGGTGCTTGCCTTTGCTATTCAGAACAATGACCTCTTTGCCTACGAACGCGATTTGGAAACCATCTCACGCCGCTATAAAGACTATGTGATGCTGTATTTGCTGTCGGTGATTATTCGCCGTTTTGAGCAAGGTGAGCAACCCCAGACTGCGCATGAGATGGCAACCGATAACCAATTGCCTATCCGATTGGTGCTGCAGTTGCTATCGCGTTTGGAAGAAACGGATATTGTACGCAGTGTGCACACCGATAAGGACGAAGACCCCGCCTATGTGCCAGCGATGGATACCCATCAGATCACCGTGGAGAAGGTGATTGGGCGCGTCTCTGCGCACGGAACGGAGGAGTTCTTTCAGCATACTCCACCCGAAATGCAGGTCTTCTGGCAACGCTATCTTCAATTGCGCCAAGCGAATCCAGCAGATGATATTCTTATTAGCGAACTCTGAATACAAAGAAAAATATGAATCATGAATTTCAAATGTTGGCAAAAACCTTCAAGGGACTTGAACAAGTACTTGCACAAGAACTGATAGAGTTAGGTGCCAACAATGTGCAAATCCAGCGCAGGGCTGTGTCTTTTACTGGCGATAAGCGAATGCTTTATTCTGCCAATTTTTGTTTGCGTACAGCTTCGCGCATACTTGTGCCAATCGCTACTTTCCAAGCAAAAAATACAGATAATATTTACGAACAAGCCAAGCAAGTGGATTGGGCGCAGTATATGACGCCTAAAACTACTTTTCAAATAGACGCTACCGTCTATTCCGACCTTTTTCGCCATTCGCAGTTCATCACTTATCGTGTGAAAGATGCTATTGTGGACTACTGGATAGAGCATGGCGGTGTGCGTCCTAATGTGCAACTCACTAATCCTGACATGTATCTCAATGTGCATATTGCTGGTGATACAGTGACCTTGTCATTAGATAGTTCGGGTGAAAGTCTGCACAAGCGTGGTTATCGTGTGGCGAATACACAAGCACCTATCAACGAGGCACTGGCTGCGGGTATGCTGCTGCTAGCAGGATGGAAGGGACAAAGCGATTTCTATGACCCAATGTGTGGCTCAGGCACATTACTTATTGAGGCAGCACTCATTGCGCATAATATTGCGCCAGGTATTTATCGCAAAGGGTTTGCTTTTGAGAAATGGGCAAATTTCGATGCTGAACTATTTGATGATATATCAAGTGATGATAGTCGTGAACGCGATTTTGAGCATAAAATCTATGGCTCAGATGCGGGCTTTTATGCTGTACAAGCAACGATAAAGAATGTGCAGTCGGCAGGTCTGCAACGCGATATAGAAGTGAAGCAGATCCGTGTGCAGGAGATTAAACTCGCAGATAGAGATACGGATGGTGCATTGGTAATGATTAATCCGCCTTATGGTGAGCGACTATCACAAGATAAAGATGTGCTACGCTTGTACCAAGATATGGGTAGTACGCTCAAACACCAGTTTAATGGCGCTACTGCTTGGATTATTTCCAGCAACGAGGATGCGCTCAAATGTATTGGCTTGCGTCCTGCGAAGAAGATTCGCTTGGTGAATGGCGATTTGGAGTGCTTGTTTAATAAGTATGAATTATTCAAAGGCGATCGAAAAACATGGAAGAAATCCTTATAGAAGACTATAATTATCCATTGCCCGATGAGCGTATCGCCAAGTATCCGCTGGCGCAGCGCGATGAGAGCAAACTGCTCGTTTATCGCGATGGAGAAGTGAAGCAGGATGTGTTCTGTCGTGTGGGCGAATACTTGCCAGCAGATTCACTCCTTATATATAATAACACGCGCGTGATACAAGCGCGATTGGAATTTCACAAGCAGTCGGAAGATGGCGTGCGTGGAGCGAGAATAGAGATATTCTGTCTTGAGCCCTTGGAGCCACATGATTATCAACTCAGTTTGGGTGCAATGGAAGGGTGTACATGGAAGTGCATGATTGGCAATGCCAAGAAATGGAAGTCGGGTGTATTGGCATTACCAATTCTGTTGCCATCGGGCGAAAAGATTACACTTTGCGCAGCGCGCGGTGAACAGACAGGTAATACCTTTGCGGTGAAGTTTTCGTGGGATTCTACCATCAGCTTCGCTGAAATCTTGGAGCATGTAGGCGAATTGCCTATTCCTCCATACCTCAATCGCAAGACGGAGGAGAGCGATAAAACGACTTATCAGACGGTTTATTCTCGAATCAAAGGCTCGGTAGCGGCTCCTACGGCGGGTTTGCACTTCACGGACAATGTTCTCCGAGGATTGCGCGAAAAAGGCATACGCACCGCCGAAGTGACATTGCATGTGGGGGCGGGGACTTTTCAACCCGTGAAGGTGGCAGATGCTAACCAACACACTATGCACACTGAAATCATCGCTGTGCCACGCGAAACGATTGAACAGATTATTGCTAATCTTGGTCATATTGTGGCAGTAGGAACGACCAGCATGCGAACTCTGGAGAGTTTATACTTCCTCGGTGAAAAATTGTATGCCGGATGCCAGATGCCGGATACTGGAGATACCACATTCTCTGTCGCACAGTTTGCCCCCTACGAGAAAGAGCATACGCTCTCTACGCGCGAGGCACTGCAAGCAATCGTGGCGTATTTGCATGCTACGGGACAAGATGTGTTGCATGCAGAAACGCAGATAATGATTAAACCAGGGTATCATTTCCATGTGGTGGATCAGTTGATTACGAATTTCCATCAACCCAAGTCCACGCTCTTGCTGTTGGTAAGTGCATTTGTGGGAGGCGATTGGCATACGATTTACGACTATGCGCTTTCGCACGACTTCCGCTTCTTGAGCTACGGCGACAGCAGTATCCTGTTCCGCAGGAACCCCGCCTTTACACTTTAAACTTTACACTTTACACTCAAATGATCGACACCCATTGCCATATAGATGACCCGCAATATGCGGAAGGATTAGATGCTTTCTTGGCGGAGCAACGCCAAGGGGGCGTGGATGCCATCTTAGTACCCGGCGTGGACAAGACTTCTGTTAAGGATGTCTTGGAGGTTTGCGACCGCTATCCTGATTATTTATTTCCAGCTTTGGGCTTGCACCCTGAGAATGTCAAAGAAGACTGGCAAGAGCAACTGCAAGTACTGAAAGCCGCAGTCGATACGCGCATGTGTTCTGCGCCTTTAAACTCCCTTCCCTTTAGGGAGGGGATGGGGGTAGACCCTCTCATTGCCATTGGCGAGATAGGGTTGGATTACCATTGGGATGTGACCTTCAAGGAGCAGCAACAAGAGGCATTGCGCGAGCAGATGCGTTGGGCAGAGCAATGGCATTTGCCTGTGATGATTCATAGCCGCGATGCCGCAGAGGATACGCTGAAGATACTGCGTGAGTTTCCTACGGTGAAAGGCGTGATGCATTGTTTTAGTGGTAGCCATGAGGTGGCAGAGCAAGTGGTGAAGATGGGGTATTATTTGGGTATTGGAGGTGTGATTACCTTCAAGAATTGCAAGCTGGCAGAACACTTGGTAGGTATCCCGTTGGAGCGTTTGGTATTGGAGACGGACGCGCCTTATATGGCTCCGGTTCCTTATCGTGGTAAGCGCAATGAGAGCCGTTGGATGTGGTATGTAGCGGAGCGTTTGGCGGAGGTGTATAATTGTACGGCAGAGCATATAAATGAGGTGACAACAGCCAATGCAAAATCACTTTTTGCTATAAAAATGTGAAAAAAAACAAAAAAAACACAAATTATTGTGTATATGTCAAAAATTTTTAGTACCTTTGCGGGTCGTTAGGTATATTGTGCCTAAAAGCGTAGCATAATGACGGGTTGCTAACGCAAAGGAGAGATGCTCGAGTGGTTGAAGAGGCACGCCTGGAAAGCGTGTAAACTCCAAAAGGGTTTCGGGGGTTCGAATCCCCCTCTCTCCGCAAAAGACTTTTACGAACAATCGAGTCTGAGCTTGCTCAAGTGAGATTGAGAGTAAAAGGATTTGCACAGGATGCCCGTGGCAGACTGTGGGGCGTTCGAGGTGGGCGAGCGAAGCGAGGTCGGTGTCCTCGAATCCCCTCCCAGCGGCAGCTTGTTGGGATTACGAAGAAATAATCGTTCGAGGCTTTGCCGAGATAAGAAATCCCCCTCTCTCCGCAAAAGACTTTTACGAACAATCGAATCTGAGCTTGCTCAAGTGAGATTGAACGACCAAACAATAAGCGCAAGCGAATAAACAAATTATAAACAATTTAATACACAAAAAACAAATCGTATGAAAAAAGTTTTTGCAACCCTTACGGTGTTGGCAATGTTTTCTTTCGGAAGCGTTGCAGTAATGGCTCAAGACGCAGTTGAGGCTGCTCCTGTAGCTGAGGAAGTAACTGTAGATTCTGCAGCAGTAGAGGCTCCTGTGGCTCCTGTAACAGAAGAAGTAGTAGAAGAGGCAGAGGAAGGCGCTATCGTAGCTCTCCACAAGACTCTGAAGACTAAGTTTATTGAAGGTGGTGCTGGCTTTATGGCTGCAACCTTGCTCTGCTTGGTATTTGGTTTGGCACTCTGTATTGAGCGTATTATCTATTTGAGTTTGAGCAAAACTAACACCAAGGTTCTCTTGGCTGAGGTAGAGAAAGCATTGAAGAACGGCGGTATTGAGGCAGCTTTGGAGGTATGCCGCAACACTCGTGGTCCTGTAGCAAGTATTTTCTATCAAGGTTTGAGCCGCTATAGCGAGGGCGTTGATGTAGTTGAGAAGACCGTAGCTTCTTACGGTGGTGTTCAACTTGGTCTTTTGGAGAAGAACCTCTCTTGGATTTCATTGTTCATCTCTATCGCTCCATCTTTGGGATTCTTGGGTACCATTATCGGTATGATCCAAGCGTTCGATAAGATTCAACAAGTAGGTGA
>JAGBZD010000097.1 GCA_017628395.1 Paludibacteraceae bacterium
AGGCGGTCTTTGTACCCAGAGCCGGGGTCGAACCGGCACAGGGGTGAACCTACTGGTGTTTGAGACCAGCGCGTCTACCGATTCCGCCATCTGGGCCTGCTCTTTTTCAAAAGCGACTGCAAAGGTACTGCTTTTTTTTGAGATGACCAAATAAAAATGCAAAAAAGTGCAAAAATAATGCACTTTTTCGCAAATATCGGCTATTTTTGGGTAAAATCCCCTTAGCAAGCACAATCTTCATATTGCTTTCACATCACCGCTGAGCAATGTTGGCGAAGCGGAATGGTTGTCTATGTTGTCGTTAGCAAACAATCACTTCGTCAACAATTGACGCACCACCATATTGATGGTTTTGCCCTCTGCTTTACCAGCCAATTGTTTGGTAGCCACACCCATTACTTTGCCCATATCTTGTGGACCTGTGGCACCTACTTGCGCAATAATCTCTGCCAAAACGACTTTCAGTTCGTCCTCGCTCATCATAGCAGGCAAATAACGCTCTATCACAGCGCACTGTGCCATTTCATCATCTGCCAACTCAGGGCGATTGGCAGCGCGGAACATTTCGGCTGCCTCTTTGCGTTGCTTCACCATCTTTTGCAGTATCTGCAACGCACGGTCGTCGTGCAATTCGCCATCAGCACCCTTGGCTGTCTTTGCCTCCAGAAACTCTTTCTTTATACCGCGCAGCGCATCCAACGCTACTTTATCCTTTGCGAGCATCGCTTTCTTGATGTCCTCGCTAATTTGATCAAACAGATTCATAATTCTTAATTATAAAAAGATTATTTGCACTAAAATGTAGATTGGTAGCAATACGATCAATGAGAACTTGAACATGTACCCAAAGAACGATGGCATCTTAATACCATTCTCCTCAGCAATGGCCTTCACCATAAAATTTGGTCCATTACCAATATAGGTCATTGCACCAAAGAACACCGAACCAATACAAATAGCCTTCAGCAGTATCTCTGGAATACCAGCCATCATATCCCCACCAAAGACTGCCATTTGGTCTGGTGTCAAGCCTGTAGCCACGCTATGGAAAGCCACCGCGGTTGGCGTGTTATCCAAGAAAGAGGACAACAGACCTGTCGAATAATAGAACTGCCATGTTGCATCCAATCCCAACGAAGCTGCATTTGCGTTCAAGTACTCCAGTGCTGGAGTCATGGTGGTAAAAATACCCAAGAACAGCACAGCCACTTCCATGATTGGCGCCCATGAGAACTTATTCATTCCGTAGCGCACATTGCGCTTCGTGGTATAGAGCGAACCAAATGTCAGTGACAGCAATACAATCTCACGCAAATAGCGCAACCACATAGGAGCATGAGGATTTGCCATTTCTGGGATAGTACCCGAATTGATGAAAGCTACCGCCAACACGATACCCACCAAGTATAGGAGATTATGCTTACCCTTGAAGACAAGCGGTACTTGTTGCTCATGGTCTGCCTGCAACGCATGCGCGTGTTCCTTTTTATAATAGATAGTATCCAGCACATAGTAAATTGCCATCAGCACTGCACCCGTAAACAACCAAGGTGCCCACATAGACATAAACCAAGTAAAGTCAGCACCGCGCAAGAAGAGCATAAACAATGGAGGGTCACCCAGTGGGGTTAGCAATCCACCGCAGTTAGCGCACAAGGCAATGAAGAACAAAATGGTATGTACCTTGTGTTCGCGTTGCTGATTGGTAGTAATCAGCGGACGAATCAGCAACATAGCAGCACCCGTAGTACCCATGATGCTTGCCAGCAGCCAACCCAAACCCAAGAAACTGGTGTTCACCCAAGGCGTTGCCTTGATATCACCCGACAGGTGAATGCCACCCGTTACGACATACAACGCCAGCAGCAAAATGATGAAAGGCACATAGTCGCCAAAGAGTTGGTGCTCCAACTCATGCAACATACCTCCCATAATCAGGCAGACTGCAGTTGGTACGCCCAAGAATAGGGCTACTGTCAATTTGTGTTTATTACTCTCCCACCAATGCTCTGCCAGCAATGGTGCTACCGCGATAGTCAACAGCATTAGTCCAAAAGGAATCATGCTCCATGCACTATGTACAAGTTGTTCCATGATAAATAATTGTTTAGAGTTGTTTAGTATTGTGTAGAATTGTGTAGGGTTGTATTAATCCAGTTTTAGTACAGCGAGGAAGGCTTTTTGAGGTACTTCCACATTGCCGATTTGCTTCATGCGCTTCTTACCCTTCTTCTGCTTCTCCAGCAGTTTGCGCTTACGGCTCACATCACCACCATAGCACTTTGCCAACACATCCTTGCGCACTTGCTTCACCGTCTCACGGGCGATAATCTTCGCACCAATAGCAGCTTGAATAGCAATATCAAACTGCTGACGAGGCAACAACTCCTTGAGCTTCTCGCACATACGACGACCAAAACTCTCAGCATTATCTCGGTGGGTCAAGGTACTCAGCGCATCCACTTGCTCGCCATTGAGCAATATATCCAGTTTCACGAGGTTACTTGGGCGGAAGCCATTGTGGTGCCAGTCGAAGGACGCATATCCCTTGGAGATAGATTTCAACTTATCATAGAAGTCAATCACAATCTCTCCGAGCGGCATATCGTAGAGAATCTCCATACGGTCGCCAGAGATATACTCTTGCTTCACCAATTCGCCGCGCTTGCCAAGACACAAGGTCATAATCGGACCAATATAATTGCTGGTTGTAATCACGCTGGCACGGATATATGGCTCCTCAATGCGGTCAATCACCGTAATATCGGGCATACCCGCAGGATTGTGTACCTCATGCATCTCGCCGTCCTTGGTATAGACCTTATAACTCACATTGGGCACCGTGGTAATGACATCCATATCAAACTCACGATCCAAGCGCTCTTGTACAATCTCCATATGCAATAGTCCCAAGAATCCGCAGCGGAATCCAAAGCCCAATGCTACCGAAGACTCGGGCTGGAAGGTCAAAGCAGCATCGTTCAATTGGAGTTTCTCCAGCGACGCACGCAAGTCCTCAAAATCCTCTGCCTCTATCGGATACACACCCGCAAACACCATTGGTTTAGCCTCCTCAAAGCCAGCAATAGCTTCCGTACAAGGACGCGCCACATGGGTAATAGTATCACCCACCTTCACCTCGGTTGATGTCTTGATACCCGAAATGATGTATCCTACATTACCTGCCGAAATCTCCTTTGTGGGCTGCATACCCAATTTGAGTACACCTATCTCGTCCGCATCGTACTCTTTGCCTGTATTGAAGAAGCGCACACGGTCACCCGACTTCATCGTACCATTCACCACCTTGAAGTAGGCAATGATACCACGGAATGGATTAAACACCGAGTCAAACACCAAACATTGCAGCGGTGCCTCAGGGTCGCCCACAGGAGGTGCAATGCGCTCAATGATAGCATCTAATATCTCTGGCACGCCGTCGCCTGTCTTTGCCGAGCAGCGCAGTATCTCCTCGCGCTTACAACCCAGCAGGTCGATAATCTCGTCCTCCACTTTCTCTGGCATAGCCGAATCCATATCGCATTTGTTCATCACGGGGATAATCTCCAAGTCATGCTCCAATGCCATATAAAGGTTAGAAATGGTCTGCGCTTGCACACCTTGCGACGCATCCACGATCAGCAAAGCACCCTCGCACGCAGCGATACTGCGGCTCACCTCGTAGGAGAAGTCCACATGTCCCGGAGTATCAATGAGGTTAAGCGTATAACCCTTGTACTGCATCTGGATAGCGTGTGACTTAATGGTGATACCACGCTCTTTCTCCAAATCCATATCGTCCAGCACCTGATTCTCCATCAAGCGTTTATCCACCGTAGCAGTGTACTCTATCAGTCGGTCCGCCAAGGTGGACTTGCCATGATCAATGTGGGCAATAATGCAAAAATTTCGTATATTCTTCATATTATCTTTATTATCAACTTTTATGCCACTCTTATCCTAATTTATAATCGGCTGCAAAATTAGTAAAAAATTTGCACATATGCAAAAAATATAGTAATTTTGTCGCCGATTTTACAAAATTGTAATATTATATTAATTGTTAATTATTAACTATTAATTTCCATGCAAAAGCAACATGTAGTAGTTCGCTTCTGTGGCGATTCGGGCGATGGTATGCAACTCACAGGCACCATGTTTGCCTCGCTGAGCGCTATCTTGGGTAACGAGATTAGCACCCTACCCGACTTTCCCGCGGAGATTCGTGCCCCACAAGGCACTTTAGGTGGTGTGAGCGGTTTCCAAGTACAATTAGGCACTGGTGTCTATACCCCAGGCGACCAAGCCGATGTGATTATAGCCATGAACGCTGCTGCACTCAAAGTTTGTACACTTGGGTCAGATTTCAACAAAGCAGGTGCACAGTGGAAAGCAGAGTCATCCATGTTCCACCGCGATGCAGTAATCATTGTGGACACCAATGCGCTCACACCCAAAGACCTCGAAAAAGCACGCTACCAAACCGACAACCCATTCACCGAACTGGGCATTCCAGAGTCGGTACAAATCATACCCGTAGCCCTAACAGAGCTCACCAAAGAGGCACTCAAGGACATGGGATTGGACAACAAATCCATTCTCAAGTCGCGCAATATGTTTGCCCTCGGACTGGTTTGCTGGCTCTTCAATCGCCCTGTGGATAAAGCAGTTGCGTTCCTTGAGAGCAAGTTCCAAAAGAAACCTCAACTCATTGCCCCCAATGTAAAGGTACTCACCGACGGCTTCAACTACGGACAAAACCTCGCGCTGAATATCCAAACGATGAATGTGGACACATCCCACGACCTACCCCAAGGCACCTATACCTCCATCGCAGGCAACAAAGCCACGGCATGGGGACTGATAGCCGCAGCAGAGAAATGCGGCAAACGCCTTTTCTTGGGCAGTTATCCTATCACACCTGCCACCGACATCATGCACGAACTGGCAGCCCGCAAAGACATGGGCGTGATGGTGGTGCAAGCCGAGGATGAGATTGCGGGTGTCTGCACCGCTATTGGCGCAGCCTTCGCGGGCGACTTGGCTGCCACCAGCACTTCGGGTCCAGGTCTCAGTCTCAAGGGCGAAGCCATTGGCTTGGCAGTAATGGCGGAATTGCCACTCGTGGTGATTGATGTGCAACGCGGAGGTCCCAGCACTGGACTCCCTACCAAAACCGAGCAGACCGATCTCATGCAAGCGCTCTATGGTCGCAATGGCGAGTGTCCTGCGGTAGTGATAGCTGCATCCACCTCTGCCAACTGTTTTGATTACGCCTACGAAGCTGCTAAGATTGCTTTGGAAAACATGACCCCTGTGGTACTACTCACCGACACCTACTTGGCGAATGGCACAGGGCTGTGGCGCATACCAAAACTGAGCGAACTACCTCCAATTCACCCACAAAGCGTGCCTGAAGAACTAAAAGGAAACTACAACCCTGCCCTGCGCGATGAGCGTGGCGTGCGCTATTGGGCATACCCAGGCATGGAGGGTTACGAACACCGCAATATCGGTTTGGAACGCGATGCTGAGAAAGGCACCATCTCCACCAATCCCGAGAACCACCAACGCATGGCACTCGCACGCCAAGCCAAGATTGAGCAAGTGGCGAACCAAATACCTCTGCTGCAGGTACAAGGCAACCCGCAGAGCGACACACTACTGGTGGGTTGGGGTTCAACCGAAGGTCACCTGCTGGCAGCAGCCGAGCAGTTGGATTGCGCATTGGCACACTTCAACTATATTAACCCACTACCTAAGAATACCGAAGAAGTGTTGCGTCGATACAAACGCATCGTGGTGTGCGAACTCAACAGCGGACAACTGGCGGCGCACCTACGCAGCAAGATCGAGGGGCTATACTTGGAGCAATACAACGAAATGACCGCACAACCATTTGCAGTAGATCGAATAGTAGCAGCGGTCAAATCAAACAAAAATTAAAATTTATTATCCCAAAATTAACAAACACTTTTGGACAATTTTCTATAATTTTCTTTAATTTTGGTTAGAACAATATTCCCATGGAAGCAAGTCAATTTAAGAGCAATCAATATGTAAAGTTCTGTCCCGGGTGTGGTGACCATGCTATCTGCATGGCGTTGCAAAAAGCCATGGCGGAGGTGGGCGTACCTACGCACCAAACAGTGGTCATCTCGGGTATCGGTTGTTCAAGCCGTATGCCTCACTACCTCAACACCTATGGTTTCAATACCATCCACGGGCGTGGTGCAGCTATCGCCACTGGTGTGAAAACCAGTCACCCCGAACTCAGCGTATGGCAGATGACAGGCGATGGCGACTGCCTCGCTATTGGCGGCAATCACTTTATCCACGAACTGCGCCGCAATGTAGATCTCAATATCTGCCTATTCAACAATCGCATATATGGTCTTACCAAAGGTCAATACTCCCCTACTTCACCCAAAGGCTTTATCAGCAAGTCCAGTCCGTTTGGTACGGTGGAGCGTCCGTTTATCCCTGCCGAACTGGTGTTCGGCGCACGCGGCACATTCTTCGCCCGCACATTGGATGTGGATATGCCGACTACTGTGGATTGTATGGTGCAAGGACATCAACACAAAGGCGCCAGCGTGATTGAGTGTCTGGTGAACTGCGTGATTTTCAACAATGGCACCCACAATTGGATAGCCGACCGCGAGATGCGCGCCGAGCGCAGTATCGTGCTTCGTCATGGAGAGAAGATGATCTTCGGCAAAGAGAAAGACAAAGGTCTGGCATTGGATTACTCGCAAGGACTTATTCCTCAACTCATTGTGGTACCAGCCAACGACCCACGCGTACTTACCCACGATGCCACCATGCAAGACCCAACGCTACACCGTATGCTTGCTTTGATGGGGCAAGATATCCCTGCCTCATCACCTAATAGCCTTATAACCTCATCACCTCAATTGCCTATCGCTCTCGGTGTTATACGCAATGTAGAGGAAGAGGCATACGACATGGCTGTGAATGAGCAGATTAACGAAGTGCGCGAGAAGAGCAAAGTAAAAACATTTGACCAACTGACTCAGACATTAGAGCAGTGGGAAGTAAATCACTAATACAGGATTTATCACAACCAAAATTATAGTATATTATACAAAATTAGCCAAAATTTCTATAGCGGCGAATGGAACTAATTAAACTAAATTAAATGAAAAAGATTCTTTTTATTGTTGCGTTAGTAGCAACTGTGATTGTGAGTGCGAATGCGCAAGTGGTCAATGATAGCACCGTGACGGTGCCACAGGAGGAGAGCATGGTGATGAAAGTAGAGAACTGGTATGCCAACAACATGAATTACCTGAGTATCACGCTGCTCATGACGGTAGAGTCATCTTTTATACCTTTCCCCAGTGAGATTGTCATTCCTCCCGCAGCCTATGTGGCGGGCAAAGAGGATAGTACACTGCATGTCACAGATAGTTACCCCATTAATGTACTGCTTATCGTGCTTTTCGGTACGATAGGAGCTATGCTGGGTGCTATCATCAACTACCTGCTGGCGATGTGGCTCGGTCGTCCTATCATCTATGCATTTGCGGATAGCAAGGTGGGACACCTCTGTTTGCTATCATCGGAGAAAGTAAAGAAAGCCGAAGACTACTTCAACGAACATGGCAAGGTGAGCACCTTTGTCGGTCGCTTGATACCAGGTATTCGCCAACTGATTAGTATCCCTGCGGGTTTGAGCAAGATGCACTTCGGTCAGTTCTTGCTATATACCTTCTTGGGTGCAGGCATTTGGAATATTGTATTGGCATTGTTGGGCTATATCGCCCACGGACAGATGGACCTTATCCACGCTTACAGCCACGAACTGAGCATCGCCATCATGGCATTGCTGGGCATTGTGGTGGTGTATTTTGTGGCAAAAGCAGTCATCAAACGCTGCAAGAAGGGATAAAAAACCCTACCACTATTAACGCCATTTATGTTTTTATGAGCATAAATGGCGTTTTTTTCTTTTTCATCTTTCCCGTCTCATATCTTTCGAAACCACTCGATTACCACTCTGATTTTCGCGGTAGCCCCGTTATGCACCCCTTTTCTAAATACTCCTACCATCTTCCCGCAGTTCTACCCGTTAGCATTCCGTTACCATTCCGTTACTATCCTATACTCTCCTAATAGTTTGCCAGAAGGTTGTTTACCCCAAATCAATGTGATAAACAAAATTTGATACGGTTGTTTTGATTTTTTTATTATTTTTCTTGCATTATTCAAAGAAATGTTGTAATTTTGCACCCGAAAGCTCAACGCCGGGGTTTAGAGGGAGGGAAGTGTCCCCTCTCGGAAAGCCAAATTGTTTGACTAAACACCCCAGTCACGGCTTTCAAGACATATTAAAAAGGCGTTTATTAGCGCTCTGTTCTGACGAATCGAAATGTCGCAAGTTTCGGAAAAAGAATCAGGACTTAGCAACGATAGATGTCCTACGGGATATAGATTATCCCTCTTGTGCCTATTTGGTACGCCTTTTGCATATATGCGTATGCGCACACGCGTACCTTAACTATGTAGCACGAGAGTATATTTATATTCGGCGTGGGCTTCGCGTTGTCGGTTCTATTCTTTAGGCAATGCGACAGCCTCGATTCGTGGAACTGGCAAGAGCAAGTTTCACGCTTTTTTGTTGTGTCTAATTGGTTCAGAAAACTCATTAAAGATGAGGCTAATGTTAATATTAACTAATTAAAACAACAAAACAATGAAAAAAATCATTATGGTGGTGCTATCTGTAGCACTTTGCGCATCTTGCGCAGCAAAGAAGCCTGTACGCGTTTCACAACCTGTACAACAACCTGTTCAACAACAAATTGATCCTCAACAAGCAAAACTAGACAGTCTCCGTCGCGCTCAAGAGATTCGTCGTATTGAATTGCAAATGCAAGCAGAGGAAGCACAAATGCAAGCAGATCTTGAAATTGCAAAACTCAAGGCAGACAATGCAAAACGCGCAACATCGAAGCGTGTAGGACAAGATCTTTACACTCCTTGTATTGATGAGAGTTATGATAAACCAGGTGAGTACATGGCAGCATTGGGTATTGCAGAAGGCGAAATAGAACGTGGTCCTGCTCAAATCAATGCAAACCGTTATGCTGTTGCCAATATTGCATCACGCTATATTGGTATAATTAAAAATGGTGTTACACAATATGCAAAAAATGTAAATACTCGCTCTGGCGCTAAGGTAAAAGAGAACGAATTAGAAGGCGAAGCACAAGCTATCGGAGAAAAAGCAATTGATAAATATGCAGAGGTTGTTTGCACCAAATTTGAGCAAGACGATATGGGTACTTACACATGCTATGTAGCAGTACATGTTCCTTTGAAAGATGTTCTCAATGAAACCATTGATGAGTTGGGTGTTCTTCAAACCGATTACGATCGTCAACAATTCCGCAATTGGATGGAAGCTGAGTTAAATAAACAAGCTGCTGCTAAAGAAGCGGAGAAAAAAGAACTTCAAGATTTGCGTCAACAATTAGGTGAATAATGAAAACTCGTTTTATAATCATTACCATGGTAGCACTCCTATCGCCTGCGTTCATGTGGGCGTTAGGAGAGCCCTCTTGGGTCAAACATTTACCAAAGCCTAACAACGACACATACTATTATAGAGTTACCAAAGCCGAAGGGAAAACATACGAAGAAGCATATACTAAGGCTTTTTCAATGGCTATATTGGAGAGTCAATGGAAGATTGGTGTCAAGGTAAACAAATCGGATAATCTACAAACCATAGAAGAAACTATTACATCTGATTTGAATTTGCGAGGCTCTAATATGAATTTGCCTCTAAATAAGGTATGTGAATATGAAAAGGCGAGTCCTAATATTTCCAATGGAGTTGTACTGTATATCCTTTGGCAAGTAGCACGCTACGGAAATGTAAAAGTAGAATTTGAAGAATATTTGAATTGTGAATAAATTAAAGAATACAAAATATTGACATATGAGAAAAATACCATTCTTTGTGTTGTTGGTTTTGTTTGCTACATCTGCCTCAGCACAACAACCTAAAAAACCAGAATATCGTCCCGATTGGTTTTATAATACTCCACATCCTGGAAATGCCACATATTTATATGTAGTCGAACATGGTGAAGGTGCAACCAAACGTGAAGCATTAAATCAAGCTATTGCACGTGTGTTTCAAAGCACAGCCAATCGTATTGGACAATTTGTATCAACTGATGAAATTAATCGTGCAGTACAAGCAGGAACAGATTATAGTGTAATAGGTAGAAATATGAAAGTACCTATTAATAAAGTATGTGAATTTGCATTTCAAGATGAAAAGTCATATGCTTGGACTGTATATGTGCTGTGTCAAGTTGCCAAATCAGGCAGTGTTATTCCTGAATTTGATGATTGTGATTTATGTAATGCTCATACAATATTCGATAAAAATATGATGTATTACAAAGAACAATTGGCACAACAAAAAATAAATGCTCGTAAGGCTAAAAATAAAGAAAATGCTATTTCTTTAGTAGAGTCAGTATTTGTTCCTGGATTAGGACAAATTATGAAAGGTCATGTGACTGAAGGCACCTTTACTCTAATAGGCGAAGTTGGATTATTAACTGGAGGTATTGCAACTTACGCTGTTGCTAAAAACAAATTGGAACTATTGAAAGCAGAAGACTTGGATTACGCTTCTTTTAACCAATTGAAAAAAGAATATAATGGATTGCGTGCAGGAAGTTATATAATGTATGTTACTGCAGGTGCATTGTATGCGTTTAATTTATATCGCGCATATTTTGCTCCCTCATATAAACATCGAAATTATGCTTTTTATCCAACTGTAATCTCTGTTGACAATCAACAATTAGCATTAGGTATGGGTATGTCTATTAATTTCTAAATTAAATATATATGAAAAGATTGTTGTTATTTTTTTGCAGTATTGCTTATCTTGCAGCATTTACTTCGTGTGAAACGAATGTTATAGATGGCGTACAATACATACAAGGTCCTGGAGATTGCATAGAATGTTCAGCATCTTGGAATAATGAGATAGTTTCTTTAACAGGTTATTCTACAATTAGTTTTAAGTCTCAAATAAATGGAAATTTAGAATTTGAGTACTATAACAATGCTTGGTGGGATAACGGCGAACCTTGGAATATTTCAGGTTTCGTTGTGTATGCAAACGATAATAAAATAGGAGAATACTCCTCTGCAAGTAGAAATGGGTTATTTACCCAGATATCTATACAATCAATAAAAAGAGGTTGTGTTATAGAAATTGTTTATGTTGGAGAAAGAACAGGTGGAGAATATTGTACATCGTTATTAAAAAACATAAAAATTACTAGCAAACAATCTAATAATGAATCTAACAATTCTAACCCAGATTGGGAATTTTAATAATTATAGTGATGAAAAAGATAATTTTATTGGCAATAATTGCTATTATATCCTCAAGTTGTGTAAAATCATTGGAAGAGGAAGGTATAACTTTTAGTACAAGGTTAAAAGGACGTTTAATTGACAAATCGTCATTCGAACCAATACCTAATATTGTGATTCAAGTTACTAATGGTTCTCTTGTCTATGCTCAAACAAAAACAAATTATGAAGGAGTTTGGTCTTTAGACATCAATGTGGAAGATATTAGTACTGATTATTATTTACTACTTTGTGAGAGTCCTGAATATACATCTTTAAAAGGACAATTAAGAGGATTTGGTCAAGCAGAGTATGATTATACGGATATAATGTTATCCTCTAAATATGCAGAGTTGTTAAAATTTTCTTTTGGGGGAGTTCATTATAGTATTTCTTCAAACTTGGGTGATATGTCTTGGGATAATGCTATAATTAGTTGTAATACTTTATCAGAACATGGCTATTCTGATTGGTTCTTACCGAATAAAGAACAATTAAAAGCGATGTGTTTATCCGACTATAGTCTATTTAATAAAGATTATTGGAGTTCTACAGAATATAGTACAACGAGTGCTTATTATGTTAGGGATGGTAATATTGGTTATAGAAATAAGAATTCAAGTAACTATGTGCGATGCATAAGAAAGGACAACTAAGTAACTAAATATGATTAGATATATGAGGTCCCCTATCCTTATTTTAGCATTATTATTAAGCTGCAACCTATTTTCTCAAACATGCGTTATTGGTGAAATAGACCATAATATTCTGTCTAAAGCTATTAAGTATTCAGAAGGTTTATATGAGTTATTACCAACACACAAACCTACGAGAGAAGATATCTATAAAGACAGCATAAAGCAACAATACCTTGTCGCATATAGAACATATCATCCACAAGATGCAATCGCTCCATGCATTCATGAATCCTTTGGTACTAAACAGCATCTTACAGGATATGGTGAATACATACACTCAAATCAACAAGAGGCAATCAATAAAGCTCTTTTAAATGTGAGGATAGAGATGGTAAGTAAAATGCCTTATATCAATAATCCACTTCCCATTAGGATTCATGATAACAAGACATTTGTGGATGTGTTAGATTTAAAGAAATATATCGTTGTTTGGTATGAAGTAGCAAAGTTATTATCCGACTCAGTTCAAACTACATGTATGCATATAGACTCATTAGATAATTACTACCTTGTGTTTTGTGCTGGATATATAAATCGAGAAGCCATAAATAAAATAACCTATCAAATCAGCCACTTGATTGATTTTGAAGAGTATTTTGATACGAGTAATGAATTTCAACAATTTGCGAAAAGTGTAATTGCAGATTTTAAAAAGCAAGGAGTGCTGTTGTACGATAGTAATAGTCCTTTGACAAAGACGCAATATGCGAAACGAGAAGAAGAATTCAGACAATTACTATATAAAGAATTAGAAAAAAGATTTTGATGAAAATATTTATCACTTTGTTTTGCTTTCATATGTGCGCTATTACGAGACAATAGTTCACTTGTTGCGCAAGTCTTATTGTCAAAGTAGTCCATATGGGATGGCTTTGCCGTTAAAGAGCAGCAATTTGACGGATATCGCGAGGCAGAAGAACGATTTGCTCGTTTTTGTTGTACATAGTCCCCCCCCAAAAAAAACAAAGCAGATTATGATTTAGATGTTTCTACAGAATAACAATATATTAGTGAATTTTTCTTATCAATGTATAATTATGAAAAAACTTACTCTACTCGTTTTTATAGTATTTTTATGTTCAAATTGTATAATAAGCCTTGAAGAAGAAGGACTAGATTATGCAACAATTACCTATACTGGTAGATTACTGGATAAAATGTCTTTTCAACCCATATCGGGTATCGTAATCCAAATTACAAATGGCACAATCATACACGCAAAAACGAGAACAAGTGAAGATGGCATTTTTCAGTTATCAGTTATATTGGAGGACATCAATTCTGACTATTATCTTTTAATCAGTGGTCATGCAGAGTATCCACAAAAAAAAGAAAAATTAGTTGGCTTTGGTAAAAATGGATATAATTATGGAGACATTCTATTGGCAGATTATAATTCTTCATTACCAAGATTTCAACACGACGGCATTACCTACATAGTTCATCCCGATTTGGGTGTAATGAACTGGTATCAAGCAATTGATATTTGTAATTATTTGACTTATGGTAATTACTCTGATTGGGTACTACCCAGCAAAGAAATACTTTTTACAATGTATATTTATAAAAATGAAATTGGCGATTTCTCTACTGAATATGGTTCTTATTATTGGAGTTGTTCTGAATATGGATATTCTAATCGCGTTTCTTGTCTGCGCTTTTATGATGGTCGATGGTTTGACAAAGAAAAAGGAGACTGGAGCAGAGTTAGATGTGTAAGGAAAGCTTCTTAATTATTATCATAATCATTAAAATAAAATGCAATAAATAGTGTTGCTATGGGTGCTATTTGAACCTTTACTTTCAGTACTAATATTTATTCTACATGAGGAAGAATGCAAACTTATCATTTCTTGTTGGGTTTGGAGCAACAGCCTTCTACCCAACAAGCAGAGCAGATTTTTGGAGAATTGTAAAAGTGGGCTGACAATAGTCCATTTCTATATAACGAATAACCTACATTTGGTCCTATGATTGGTAAAGCAATTACATAATTGAACTGATTTCTGCAATTAAGCCACCTAATATTGCAGGAATCATAGAGAATTGCGTAAAAATTGCATCAATTCGGTAATTTGTAAATTCCAAATTTCGGGGTCAGAGTGTATTTCAGCGAAATAAATTTCGGGGTCAGAGGTGTCCCGTTCGCATAATTCCAAGATTGTCAACAGAATAATAAAAATTTGAAGATATATATTTTACATATCACCTTATTCTTCTGCGGATTATTGCTAATCAATAGTCCTATCTCTGCACAAGTTTTGCTGCCACAGTATTCCGTGTGGGAGGGATTTGCGTTTAGTAACCAACAAACAGTAGAATCCCGCGAAGCGGAGGAGCGGTTTGCGCGGTTCTTGTTGGGTTTGGAGCATCAAACTCCTACCCAACAAGCGGAGCAGATCGGTGCGCTACTTGCCAAAGCAGAGCAAAACAATGCTACCGCGCGTTTCCTGTTGTTGGCAGAGAAGTACCTCTACGACCCTAACTCGCCCTATCGCAACGATGAACAGTATCTGCTATTCTTGCAATATGCTGCCACACATCAGTTAGCGACTTACACCACCTATCCTCGCTACCAAAAGCATTACACGATGGTGCAGAAAAATCGTGTAGGCATGCCTGCTGCGGATTTCCCCTTCACTACCCAAGCTGGCGAGGAAGGGCATTTGTATGGTGTACAAAGCCAATATATATTACTCTTTTTCCACGACCCGAATTGCGAGGAGTGTCAGTTGGTAAAACAACAACTAGAGAGCCAACACGCTCATTTTGCGCAGAAAGGTGTGCAAGTCGTGGCAGTGTATATCGACGACGATGTAGAAGCGTGGCAAAAAGCACAATATCCCTCTGCATGGCTCAGCGTATATGCGCCAGAAATAGACAAACAAGACCTATACGACATCAAAGCCCTGCCCACATTATACCTTTTAAACACGCGAAAGCTCGTACTCCTAAAAGATGTACGATTAGAGGAGGTCATAAACTATCTTTCTTCGGTATACTTTCGGAAAGCCTTCGGAAAATCACATACTAAAACAATAAGACACTCATGAAAAACAAATATAAGACATTACTAATTGTTATCATTAGTATCGTAGGGTGGAATGTGATACTGTTTCTGATTACTGCTATTAGCCTAATGGTAGAAAAGTCGAAGAATACAGATCGCCCTATCCAAGAAGAAGAGTATTATGATGGGTATGGTGCTGAATGCCAACGATTTGATAGTTTATTGAGTAACACTACCGATGAAGAATTGGTAGTTGTACTTAGATATGCTATTTCGCATCGCTATGTTCATAATAGGCATGTAGATCCATATCATAATAAGCATGTGATGTGTGAGCCATGGAAACGCTCGGAGAGGATATTTAATAAAATAGCAGATAGACATGATTTGCTTCAGCAGATATATCCCGATGTCTATATGTTGAAAGATTATTTGCGATGGTTCAGCATGTCAGGGAAGGTATATCCAGATACTGCTGTTTCAAATAGCATACTAAGATATATAGAAAAAGAAGAAATCAAAATAGATTCAGAGGTGCATCCTGCCGAATATTTTTCCACTCCATTATTATATCAACCTCATAGGGAATAATCTACATTTTGCGATTTGCGAGCAATTGCTTAATTCTTAATATCCACTATCTCATTTATGGCTTTAAACATCCAATTGGCACCACATATACCCCATCTTTACGCTTGAGTGCATATTTCCCCACTGCGGTTAATACCAACTTAAATGAAGGATTAGGCATACGAGTGGTATCTATCTTGGCTTCCAATTTATTAAGCGTTAGAGTTGCTTCCTCAATCTGAGTTTCACCTCCCAACTTCACTTCAATCAATCCGTAGCTGCCATTGCGACGGTGTAAAACAGCATCACATTCCAACCCATCGCTATCTCGATAGTGATATAAGTGACCATCTAATGCCTCTGCATATACACGCAAATCACGGATTGCCATATTCTCAAAGAACAAACCAAAACTATCCAAATCTTTCATCAAATCCTTAGGTCCAATACCCAAAACAGCCGTTCCTATGCTAGGGTCAACTAAATGACGCGTATCAGCAGTGCGAATAGCAGCTTTGCTACGCAGATTAGGATTCCACGCTTCTAAATCTTCTACCACATACAAACGCTTGAGGGCTTTAATGTAATCTGCAACAGTATCTTCATCTAATGTAGCTGTGTCATTATTAAGCATATCTGTTCGGATAGTCTTCAACGAAACTTGCTGCGCAATATTTCGTGCATACGAGCGCAACAATCGGCGCGCCCTCTCTGGACTGCGTTCTACTCCATCTACTCGCTGAATATCGCGCTCTACTACCGAATCAACATAGTCAAAAGCCTGATCCAAAGCCACATTACCCTCCAAAAAGGTCGTTTGAGGCCAACCGCCGCGACATAGCAAATAGGCAATATCTTCCAAAACCAAATGATTTTGAGCAGGAGCATATTCTTCACCATCGAACAAGGCAGCGAAGCTTATAATTGCGTTACCCTCACCCGATTCAAACAAACTCATCGGACGCATACGCACATGGGCAAAGCGACCTGTACCGCTATGAATCGTTGCGCTAGGGTCTGGCAAAACCGAAGAACCAGTCAAAATGAACTGTCCAAATTCATTGCGCCGATCTACTTCGCTTCGGATGGCATCCCATAGAGCAGGTAAAGTTTGCCACTCATCAATTAGGCGAGGAGTTTCACCCTGCAATAGTGTTTTGCTGCTAATTTCGATTAATTGCTTACTTTGTTGCAGCACTTCTGAGTCGCCAAGGTCTAATATGCTTTTCGCAACTTGCTTGGCTGTGGTAGTCTTACCGCACCATTTAGGTCCTTCAATTTGCACAGCTCCCTTACCTGCTAACCTACGCGAGAGGAGTTGATCCGCTATTCGTTCTTTATATGCCATAAGTATTTGAATTTGAGGCTGCAAAGGTAATACTTTTTTTTGAAACTTCCAAATGTTTTATATAAATTCGGTAATTTGTGGCGATTTTGTTCGGTAATTTGTGGATGTTTTATTCGGTAATTTATGACAGTTTTGTTCGGTAATTTGTGGATTTTAGCATACTTTAGTGGCGAAATCGAACAAAAAACTACCGATTTCGCCGCCCAATCTTGCGGGAATCATAAAAAAACATCTCAAAACCTTGCGTAATTAAAAGATTTTCACCACCTTTGCAGCGAAAATCAATCAAAAAATAATGATTAACTCATGAAACAAAAATATAAGACATTACTAATTGTTATCATTTGTATCGTGGGTTGGAATGTGCTACTGTTTCTGATTACTGCTATTAGCCTAATGGTAGAAAAGTCGAAGAATACAGATCGCCCTATCCAAGAAGAAGAGTATTATGGTGGGTATGGTGCTGAATGCCAACGATTTGATAGTTTATTGAGTAACACTACCGATGAAGAATTGGTAGTTGTACTTAGATATGCTATTTCGCGTCGCTATGTTCATAACAGACATGCAGATCCATATCATAATAAGCATGTGATGTGTGAGCCATGGAAACGCTCGGAGAGGATATTTAATAAAATAGCAGATAGACATGATTTGCTTCAGCAAATATATCCAGATGTCTATATGTTGAAAGATTATTTGCGATGGTTCAGCATGGCAGGGAAGGCATATCCAGATACTGCGATTTCAAATAGCATATTAAGATACATAGAATAGTCGGAAATAATGATATATGCAGATGTAGAACCTGCCGAGTATTTTTCCACTCCATTATTATATCAACCTCGTAGGGTACTTCCATAACCACATTTTGCCCACAAATTAGGTGCTTATTACACCATTTTTCATACTAATTGAAAAAAAATACACTTTTTTTGTAGCATATATTTGTGGATATCAGATAATTATTGTACCTTTGTCCGAAAATTAAGTACTACTTTAGATTTGTCCGATTATGTACAACAGAACATTAGAAGCCGAACTGATTCGCCTGTCAGGATTTTTTAGAGTACTGACTATTACAGGACCTCGCCAATCAGGAAAAACAACACTAAGCAAAAAAGTTTTTCCAGAGTATCATTATATTAACCTTGAAGATGAAACTACGCGAGCCGAATTAGAATTAGATTGCAAGGAGTATTTACATAAATATCGCAAAGGGTTGATTATAGATGAGGTACAGAATATGCCAGAGATTTTCTCTGTGGTGCAAGTGATTGTGGATGAATACAGCGATGCACACTTCGTACTCACTGGTAGCAACAACTTTCTGCTCATGCAAAAGATTACTCAATCATTGGCAGGAAGAACAGCTGTGCTTACATTGCTGCCATTCGCTATCAACGAACTAACGAAAGAAGACCGTTCTGTAGATTTATACGAGATGCTTTTGCGCGGATTCTATCCAGCTGTATGGGCACACAATATTCCACCACAAGACATCTATCGCCAATACTTCTCCACATATATTCAGCGCGATATTCAGCAAGTGCTGAAGATACGCCATCTGTCGGAGTTCCGCCGCTTTGTTATTATGTGTGCTTCGCGCATTGGTACGGAGTTTAATGCACAGAGTATGTCAAACGAACTCGGAGTATCCATACCCACAATACAGGAATGGATGAATGTGTTGGAAGCATCGTATATCGCATTTCGGTTGCAACCATTCTATAGAAACATCAATAAGCGCCTCATTAAAACTCCAAAAATATACTTCTACGATGTAGGACTTGTATGTTTCTTATTAGGTATAAAGACTGCCCAACAAGTAGAAACACACCCATTGCGAGGGCAGATATTTGAGAATATGGTGGTATGTGAATTTTTGAAACAGCAATACAACCAAGGACAGGATAGTAATATCTATTTCTATCGTGATAAAGGTCAACACGAAGTGGATTTGATTCAGGAAGACGGCATTAACCTCTCAGCATACGAGATAAAGTTATCTGCTAATATCCATACAGATTTCTATAAGAATTTGCAATACTTCCGAGCACTATTTCCAAACGAAACAGTTATTACGCAGGTCATCAACACTGGTGAGAACGACAATCGCGACCCACTGCATGGACATATCAATTATTTGAATCTATTCGAGTAATCATGCATATAGCCAACCACATTTAGCCCACAGAAAGCCCAGAGATGTCCCATCGTGGTCGCTTAACATACAGGCACCTTTAGATACACAACGGTACAAACCGTAGTGAAAGATGGGGGAGAGGGGATCCCTGCAAAGCCCCAGTGGTAACCGAATGGTATGCGAGGGTATCGCTCGCCAATGATTGCCCGTAGAAAGGCAATTAAGAACGATTTTGCACTAATTATGCGCCCAACCAAGGGCAAAGACGCTTATTCGACAACCGCGAATAGGCGTCGTTTGTTTCATGCACGCCAACATGGTCGAACCCGAAGTAATCACATCGTCCACCAACAAAAGATGCTTATTCTTCCACTCTTCGGGATAGCGCACCGAAAAGACATCCTGCACATTGTCCTTGCGCTTCTCAAACCGCGAACGCGACTGATGGGGATTATTCCGCGTACGCACCAAATGCTCTGTATCCATAGGAATATGCAACACATCGCTCAATCCCCTACCTATCCACTCTGCCTGATTGAACCCCCTCGCACGCAAACGCTTAGGGTGCAATGGCACTGGCACAATCACATCAATATCGTCCCACAAATCCACATCAATATACTCCTGCGCCGCCAAACGACCTAACATATAAAAAACTTGCGGATGCGGATGATTGCCGAACTTCCCTCGCTCAATCAACGCTCGCAAGTTTTTACCTCGTCCACGATTGTAATACGCAAACGCCATTCCGCGCTCATAACGGACACGACATTTCTCATCCTTAAACAACTGCTGAAACAGCATATCTACGCCGTTCTGCTCCAACAAAGTATGTTCGGTACGAGGCAGAGTAGCCACACAATCCGCACACACCACCTGCTCCTCCTCCTGCAACTTACAGCCGCAAGCCATGCAGCAACGAGGAAAAAGCACTTCAAGAATAGCCCTACAACCCGTACGGATGAAAGAAAACATCAACAATCACCTATCTTCGTCCCCTCATCCAACTTGCCAATCCCGATAAACCGTTGCGTTTGGCATCATCTGCAGGTTTAGCAACTGGGGTGGTTGGTAATGTAAACTCTAATACAGGAGATGGCGACGATATGTCATCATCCAACTCTATCACCACATCACCATCTTGCACTTCTTCCGTAACCTCTGGCTCAACAACTACTGGTTCTTCCACCTCTTCCTCTTTTGCCTCTTCCGCCACTGGTTCTGTTTCTACCTTATCCTCATAGAAACTCTTAATGGCTTCATCTACTGTTTTCTTACCAACCGCGTCATCCAGCCCCGGTATATCCGACACCTCATACCCCGTAGCAATCAAGGTTACACGCACTTTCTCGCCCAATGTCTCATCCAACGACACACCCCATTGCACCTCTACTTCTTCGCCTACAGCCTGCACGAAATCATGAATATGATCCAACTCCTGCATGATAATAGGATGTTCCGTCGAGCAATAGAGCTGCAACAATATACGCTTGGCACCACTAACTTCACTATTCACCAATGGCGAATGTAGCGCCTCGTGTATCGACTGCTCAATACGGTCCTCTCCACTCGCACTACCCACACTCATAATGGCTACATTACCATTCTTCAATGTATTATATACATCCGCAAAGTCGGTATTGATATACCCCGGCACAGTGATAATCTCCGCTATCGAACGAGCAGCATTCGCCACTACATCATCCGATTTGGAGAAAGCGTTTAGGAAATTAAAATCAGGATATATCTGGCGAAGTTTCTCATTGTTAATGACCAAGATAGCATCTACTTGTTCTGCCAATCGAGCCACACCCGTCATTGCTTTCTTTATCTTCTTCGCACCCTCGAAAGCAAACGGAATAGTCACAATACCCACTGTCAGGATATCCATCTCTTTTGCTACCTCTGCCACCACCGATGAAGCACCCGTACCCGTACCTCCACCCATACCTGCTGTCAAGAAGAGCATCTTGGTGCCATCATTGAGTGCCTCGCGTATGCGATCACGGCTCTGCTCGGCATATTCCTGCGCAACCTCTGGTCTGCCGCCCGCACCTAATCCAGGACCTAACTGCAACTTGGCTGCCACACTGCTACCCGCCAAACTCATCTTATCGGTATTGCAGACCATAAATGTCACATCCTTCACACCTTGTGAATACATATAATTGACTGCATTGCAGCCACCGCCACCAACTCCCATTACTTTGATTATGGAGTCTTGGGTAATCTCAGGAACTAAATCGCTAATTACATCGTACATAGTATAATTGGTTTTATATGGTTTTACTTCGTTTCTGTTTGTGTTTGTGGTTGTTCGGTGAACATATCCAGCAAGCTGGTTTGTGCCGTTTGTTTGAACTTCTCAAAATGCTTTCGCAAATCATGTACAGGTTCCGCATCTGGGTGTCTGTCGCGGTAATGAGCCCCCAACAAAAGTGTTCCAACCAATGCACTATAATTGGGCGCACACATCTCATCGGGTGTATCGCTCGTCAGCCACGATGCATGCGAGCCATACAACACTGGTACAGATACGAACTGCTGGACGAAATCTTCCATTCCCTGCAACATCGAAGCGCCACCCGTGATATACAACACCCCCACTTGCTGCTCGCAAGCACGAAGGTCGTCCACCAACGGAGCCATGATCTGTTGCAATCGCGCCACAATCGTCTTTACCAAATCCGACATGCGAATAATCCTTGTTTCGCCCTCCTGATTTGCATCTGGCATACGGAAACATTTGCTTTCGCTATCCGCATCTACAGCTGTGGCTCCATACTTACATTTTAATAATTCTGCGTAGCGTTTGTTTATACCCAACTGTTGAATATCTCGTGTCACATCGTATCCGCCTTGTGCCACCACCTTATTGAGCACATACTTGCCCTTGCTAAACACCGTCAGCGTAGTCGTCTGTGCTCCCATATCCAAAATGGCACAGCCATTGCGGAAGTCCTCGTCCGTAGCCAACGCGCACAACAACGCATCCGGACGCGCATACATGCGCTCAATATGCTTTGGAGTACGAATAAAACTATCCAACACCTTTTGCTCCAACTCTTTCGGACCAACAAACACCGTATATTTCACCTCAATCTTCGCTGCTCGCTGTTGTGGAGAAGGTTCTTCCTCTTGAGGCACTCCGTCCAACACATAGCAATACGGTATCGTTGCCAATACTGCCACTTGCGGGTTGCGCAATTCTATCTTCGTCTTGCACTCAGCATCCATTTCTTCCAACAACTCGCTGGAAATCTCGCGTCTATACACTTGATTACGATAGGATGACACCTCTGCCAACTTCATCAACCTACCACCCAATGTCACAAAGGTGGAGGTCAATGCAGGATGCTTGATGCGATTAGCAAGCAAACGCATACTCTCGCTGATACCATAACTCGCGTCACTTGTACTGGTGATTACACCGCGCTCTACGCTCGCGCTACGCGCCGATTGCTCTACGCCCAACACATGCAACAAGCCATCAGCCGTTCGCTCCGCAGCCATTGAGCGCACGCCATCGCTGCCCAAATCGGTTGCCACCAACGGTTGGGGTAATGTAGATTCTATTTTTTTTCTTGCCATATCCTCTTCTATTTCCTACAAAAATTAATACCTCCCCACGACTTGACCTTGATAGCGCAAGTCATACTCTTTGTAAGACTTATACCCAATCTTGTCAAACCCTTTCACATACAATTTGCGCAGGCGCTCCATCTTTTGCTCATATCCTTGCAAGTCCCCTAAGAGGATATCCCCCTCCACATGGCGTTGTTTCAGCACATGCTGCTTTGGATTGCGCACATGAACCTGCGTAATGCGCTGGCTCCAATAACTATCGTCCTGCAACCAGCACACAAAATCAAAGTACTCTTCCGTGGCTGCACGCTGGCTCACATTGCCCTTGAAAATAGGCACCGACACCTCTATGGAAGAACGAACAGGCATCACTCTGCGATCGGTATCCACATAATAACTACCCTCCGCAGTCGTGACATACAACATCGGCACACGCTGCGTGAGTCGCACACAGACATCACCCGTTGATGTTTTGTAACATTCTGCGGTACGAATCATATCGTGCTGCAAGAGGCATTGCTCTATCTCCTGACACGACACTTCATCCCATCGTTTTCCCACAGGCAACAATGCCCTACGCTGCAAGGTTCGCTGCAACTCATCTACGCTTACAAACTGATGTTGCGCGCTATCGCACAACAAGATCTCCAACCGCTGGCATACTGCATCGGTTGGCTGCTTCGATGCCCAAGCACCGACTACCCATGTGGCTATACTCAGAAGTATTGCACATGCTAAAACCAACATTTTCTTTTTCATATACAGTTAAGGATTAATTGTTCTTTCACTTTCTCTACGCACCTATCTATATCCCCTGCCCCCATCGTAATCACGACAACTGGCTCTGCCACCTGCGTCACGCGTTGTAGCACATGATTTGCTAAATCGGCTTTCTCTACAATCGCGGCTGTCTTCATTCCGTTCGCCATTGTCATCTTACTCATTAGCCAATCGCTTGTCACACCCGATATAGGTTGCTCGCGCGCAGGATAAATCGGCAACAACACCACTTCGTCCAGCGTACTCAACACCGCAGCAAACTCAGGCGCAAAATCGCGGGTTCGAGTGAACAAATGGGGCTGAAACACACCTATCACATACCTGTCAGGACACAAACGCCTGACAGACTTTATGCACGCCTCCAACTCCATTGGGTGATGCGCATAGTCGTCCACATATACCACTTTCGGCGTATTCACATGGATATTAAATCGGCGATACACACCCGAAAAAGTGCGCATACCATTGCGCAATTCATCATCCGTAGCCCCCATTAGCCATGCTACAGCCATCGCAGCCACACCATTCTCGATATTCACCCACACTGGCACGCCCAACTCCACATCCGATACGGTGTGTTCAGGAGTATGAAAATCAAAGCGAATCTCGCCATCCGCTATCCGTACATTATCCGCATAGAAGTGCGGTTGCGTAGCGGCATTTTGCGATTGTATCACATCATAACTATACACCCTACACTGCGGCGAAGCAGCCTTCGCCACATCCTGCGCCAAAGCAGCCTTCACCACCAACGCATGCTCCACCAACCCCGCATATTTCTCGAAACTCTCACGGTACGCTTCCGCATCGCCATAAATATCCAAGTGATCAGGGTCCATACTCGTAATCACCGAAATATATGGTTTCAACTGATGAAACGAACGGTCAAACTCATCCGCTTCCACCACCACATTATCGCTTTGGTCCAACAGCAGGTTGGTCTTATAATTATTGGCTATTCCGCCCAAAAACGCATTGGCTCCCACATGCGATTGGTGCAATATATGTGCTAATATCGTACTCGTAGTCGTCTTTCCATGCGTTCCTGCCACACAGAGTGCTTTCTGTTGTCGCGTCACCCGCCCTAAGACCTCCGCACGCTTCAATATCTGAAACCCATTCTCCCTCAGCCACACATATACCGCCATTTCCTCTGGCACAGCAGGCGTTCTGACAACGGTAGTAGTCTCTCTCTTCAAGTCCTTTACCCACGACAAATCCTCATCATACTGCACACTTATCCCCTCTGCTTCTAACGCACGCGTCAGTACCGATGGTGTACGATCATACCCCAACACACGGTATCCCTTTGCTGCGAAATAACGCGCCAAAGCACTCATACCAATACCGCCTATCCCTAAGAAATAATATGTGTCTATCTTGCTGTCTGTCATATGGTTTTCTCCTGCTATTTTTTTCGCGCTGTAAAAGAAAATTCCTTTTGCAACTTGTCCTTGAACATGCCGAGCACGAGGTAATATAGCGCCATGGCGCAAAGTGCTACCGTACCGAGGATCTCCTCGCGTACTGCCCAGATTGCATTACCAACAAGCATTACCGCCAGCATCACAAAGAATGGCAGCAAGTACGCGAGTACCACGGCTTTCCATCCCATTCGTTGCTGCACCATTACTTCTACGGCATCGCCTACTTTATACTCCAATAGCGGCTTGTCCGCGTCCAATACCCCATAGCCCATAGGGCGTCCATTATCCGACAAAAGAACAGCCGTCATCTCCTTCTCGGCGCTTTCTGCGCTGGCGCACATGGCTTTGGCCTTGCATGCTGCGCACGCGCTCGTTTGCACGATGCGCACGAGGGCGGTGCCGTCCTCATTCAACGCGATTATTATGCCGTCATGTTTAATCATTTTCCTTTGACTTGCAAAAAACGCACAAAGTTACTACAAAAAATGCACATACGCAAGTAAAATGAGTTTTTTTTCAAAAATGATAGATAGAATCTATCTCATTCTGCTTTATTGCTTACAGTAAGCTCGCTTGCTAGTAGGCAATAAGGTGGAATGATAGGGCAAACGGATTTTTGAAAAAGAACGAGTGTCTGTAGTATGGGCTGCATCGTGCGACCGTAATTTCGGGGGAATGTTGGAAAATTCGTTCGAGCATAGCGAGATAAGAATTGCCTTCCAACAGGCAGCGTCCGAAGTACAAAAAAATACGCACATACACAAGTGTTTTGAGCGAAAATTTATTTTCAGGCTAAAAAACGCTTGTGTATGGGCTGCGTAGGGTGGCAGTAGCTTCGAGGTGGGCGAGCGTAGCGAGGTCGGTGTCCTCGAAGGTACTACATTGCCACTCTGCGCTAGGGCATAGCCCGCACATATGCAAGCATATAAACTATTTTTACAAAAAAAGTGGAAAAGTCAGCATCCTCTGCTTTCTTTTCCACTTATAGATAGCCTCAGTTACAGAAACTATTCATTCCATACTGGGCGTACAGGCATACCTACATATCGTTCGTAATCATTACCAACTTTACCATTGCTATACAGTGCATAGGCTCTACGCATATCCTGATCACATAAAGAGCTCGACCAATAATATAGTCCATTTAACAAACGGCCTGCATCTTTGCTATACCCCCCTTTATACAGGAAAATACTTTTGTTATTTACCTTGCTAGTCACTTTATAATACCTATTATACATTGTCCACACACAACTATCTATCAACTCTTGCCACTCTTCACGAGTGGGGGTGCGCCAATTCTCACCCATATTCATCGTAGCGGCATCATCGACAGCTTCAAGAGTGATTAACCCATCTTCTTCGTTATATTTTATCATATTGCTTTCCGTTACATCGCAATGCTTGTATGTATTCCAAGTATAGTATAAATCTTGTACTATACCTGATTTGCCAGACACTTCTCCCCATGCAAAGTGCGTTCCACCTGACAAGGGGTTGCCTGCTCCAACATTCACCTGAGCCCATTTCACACTCAAACCCAACTCTTGTGGTTCATAGATATTGTCTGTCGAAAAACAAACCTCATTACCATATGCTAATCCTACTTCTGTAATCACATATGCTCGTACATAATAAGTAGTAGAATGTCGCAAATCTACCATAGACGCCGAAAAACCATCTCCAGATTGTTTACATACCTTTTTCATATCCTTCAATACAGA
Organism: Paludibacteraceae bacterium; assembly: GCA_017628395.1. Taxonomy (GTDB): domain Bacteria; phylum Bacteroidota; class Bacteroidia; order Bacteroidales; family Paludibacteraceae; genus Colicola. The sequence goes on from JAGBZD010000097.1 coordinate 26,704, forward strand.
CAAACCAGAAACATTGCCATATATGAAACCACATTCCAGTATTTTATCGCATTGTTCATGCGTCATAGTACACGCAAGCGAAGCACTCATAAATGTCACATCTTTAGGAGATTGAGTGATAATAGTAGGTTCCACTTTACCCCTCTCAATGGTTTGAAATTCGATGCATGTGTCTCCCTGCAAAGACGACCACTTATTTCCCACTTGGAAACGAATATAGTATGTCGATGCCTGCTCCAAACCTTCTACTATTCCAGCATATTTACCTTCCTCCTGCTCTATCATCACAACCGATATCGCTTCGGCAAAATCAGAAGACTGGGCTACATACGCTCTAACATCTTCGACCGTAATACTACTACGAACCTCACATGTGATCGTAGCCAAACTATACGAAGGTTCTACAGTTACATCGTATATGTCTAATTTGGTTGTCGGAATACCCTCCTCTCGTTCACAAGCAATCAATATGAATGACAAAAAGATACTAACCAATATATATGCAATGCTCTTTTTCATAATCTCTCTTTTCAATTACATTAAAATGTCCATCCTAATCCAAGTTCCATTTCCACATGTCTTGCCTCTATAGTCTGCACACCAACACTGATTGTCATGCCCTTAATGCTTCCTATGATGCCGCCACCGAAACTTATTCCCTTTGCGATTGTTGGTCCATATTCTACCCAGCGACCATCTGCCAATTCCCAATAACGGGTATATTGACCATATCCCAAACCTGCATAAAGACCAAATATCGTATTGCGATTGCATTTTAGCTTTTCGCTATTCAAAAAGTTAACCACCACACCTGCATTTACATTCCATTCTGTAAAACGCCTCTTGCCTGTGTACGCGGGCATTAATGGATTGCTGCTTATCCCAACCCATCCTCCTTTTTGAATTTGTATCCCTTCTATCGCCTCCGTTGTCTGGAAGTTCGAGCGTCCTTTCACATACCAACCTATTCCGCATACGCGCGTTATTTCGCCATATACTTGTCCTGCCACCAAACCCACACTCCATGCAGGATTCATCGCATATCCGCCCTCTGCCAATACAAATGTATTCTGACGATACACTTTTTTCCGTGGTATTGGATACACTTCCACATGCTCGCCAGGGTTCACCACGACATTCTTCTTCCAAGTATGGTATTTCGGTTTCTTTATGGTCAGCATATACTGCCCTAATTCAAACAAGATATTATAATTTCCATTCTCTAGTGGCAGCTCTACCACTTGTTTATGCTTCGAACATTCCACCTCAAGCGACAATCCTGACAAGTCCGCACTATCACTCTTCACGCTCAACCAACCAAATTTGGGTACCAAAGTTATCGCGGTGTCTTTGTGCAACGAATCCACCACAAAAGACCCTTCGGCTGTCTTATAATCCTCTGCCGTAATGGTATAATAGTATGTTCCTTCTATCAACAATTGCTGCGCAGTACCATTCTCCAATTTCCACTCCTCCGTCATAAACCCCGAACGCATCTCTACTTTTGCCTCAGCAGGTTCTACGGTCAGAGCAAACGGATATGTCTTTAACTGGTTTGGATCGCGCATATCGTCTTGCATAATGTAGTGCACGCGACCATAAAATACGGTATTAGATTGCAGATGTACTATGCTATCAAACATCATTTGTGGCAAACACTCGCCATTGCATTGCATTTCAATATAGCGAGCACGCGAAGGAATGAGAAATAGCAACTCATTTCTCGCTTCTTTGAACACACTCTCCACTTTCACCATTCGACCCAGCGAGATATTCAATCGCTCCTTAGCATCCTCTATATCCTTGCTGTTGCCATCCAAACCAACACGAATAACCACATATGGGAACGGATCATCTGCACCCACAATCTCGTAATTGCCAAACTGGTTGCGATAAACCTCTGAGGCTTTTACATTCGGCATCGTCTGAAACTCTTTGGTTAATGTGATAGACTGCGCCCAAATGGGGACAAAGGTCACGCACATCAGCAACCCCAATAATAACATTCGATTTCTTTTCATAAACCAATCTTACTTTTTCAAATTCCCTGCAAAGATACTGCTTTTTTTTGAATTATCAAAGCCCTTTAAACACTTGTACAGAAAACAAATAAAAATAACAATTGTATATCAGTACCTTATATGATATTTGTACAGATTTTACAGTTGCTCCATTTGTTGGGATTTGAGGGAATAGTAAAGCATCGTACGAACGATAGCAGGAAACTGCGCATAGCGTTTTGCTTTGCTAATCTGTAGAATTGCTTAATAACCTACGAATAACCTACGAATCACTAACGAATAACTAACGATTGACTGCTGAAAAGCGAGTGCAAAACAAAAAGCCCACATTGTCGAAAAAAATCCCATATCTTCCAAACATTGTAAACTTTTCAGCCCAAAACTTGCACACATCACAAAATTTCACTACCTTTGCAGGCGTTATTCAAGCAACAAACATTCTCCTCGAAGAGGACAATAAATGAACAATAAAAGAAAACAACACATATCATGAAAGCAAAACAAATCATTCTTTTGGGCATCTGCGCGATACTGCTTTGCCCACCCATGCAAGCCGCTGAACGCTGGATAGAAGGTTACAAAAAAGTACTCGTTATTGGTGCGCACCCCGATGACCCCGAAACGATGTGCGGAGGCACGATGATCAAACTGCGCGAAATGGGCGTGGAAGTCGTATCCGTCTATCTCACAGGAGGCGAAGCAGGCATCCCAGGCAAGACACACGAAGAGTCACGCACCATTCGTACCGCCGAAGCCACAAAAGCATGCGAAGTGATGGGCGTTCGTCCCGTGTTTATGACCCAAATCGACGGCAACGCCGAAGTCAACAAAGCGCGCTATGCCGAGATGAAAGCCCTGATTGAAGCCGAGAAACCCGATATGGTCATCACTCATTGGCCAATTGATTCGCACCGTGACCACCGTGTATGCTCAATCCTCGTATATGACGCGTGGCGACAAACAGGTTACACCTTCGACCTCTACTACGGCGAAGTGATGACGGGTCTGCAAACGCAAACCTTTGCCCCCAACCACTGGGTGAACATCACCGAGCAGCACGAGCAGAAAGTGAAAGCCTACTACTGCCACGAGAGCCAAGACATGCCCGTGGTACAGGAGTGGCACGATGCTATGGAGGAACTCCGCGGCATGGAGTGCCATACCAAATATGCAGAGGCATTTGTGAAACAAGTGTGGAAGGAGTGAGGTGAAAGGTGAAAGGTTAGAGGTTAGAGGAAAGGATTATGAATAGTGCATTAGCCGCAGTGATTGGACTGCTATTATCTATCGTATTGATTATCAAGAAAGTGTCGCCAGTCTTCAGCTTGATGCTGGGCGCCATCGCAGGTGGGTTACTGGCAGGTTGGGGACTGGAGAGCACAGTCGCTCATATGATTAGCGGCGTAAAAGACATTACACCCGCCATCGTGCGTATTCTTGCCGCTGGTGTACTCACGGGTATGCTCGTCAAAACAGGCGCTGCCACCACTATCGCTAAGAGTATCATCAAGGCATTGGGCGAGAAATATATCTACTTGGCATTAGCCATCTCGGCAATGATTCTCACGGGTATGGGTGTGTTCATTGATGTAGCAGTCATTACGATTGCCCCTATCGCTATTATCATGGGTTGCCGCCTGCGTTTGTCGAAATTCAAACTGCTATTGGCTATGATTGGTGGCGGCAAATGCGGCAATATCCTATCGCCTAACCCCAATACGATTATCGCAGCTGAGAACTTCGACGCACCACTTTCATCCGTAATGGCAGCAGGTATTGTGCCAGCACTAATCGGATTGATTATCACCGTGTTTGTTATCGTACCCATGATACCTAAAGGCGACCTTATGGGCGAGGAGGCGAAAGGCGATGAGGCAAAAGGCGACGAGGCAAAAGGCGACGAGGCATTGCCTGCTCTATGGCGCAGTCTATTAGGACCTATCGTGACGATCATCTTGCTGGCGCTTCGCCCCATAGCGGGCATCGTGATAGACCCCATGATTGCCTTGCCCGTGGGCGGTGTAGTAGGAATCCTCGCTACTGGCAAATGGCATGACACCGCAGCATGCTTGACCTACGGACTGGAGAAAATGTCGGGCATCGCTATTCTGCTGGTCGGCACAGGTACATTGGCAGGTATCATCAAGGCATCTGCGATTAAGGATGTGTTGGTCGGTATGCTGGCAGGTTGGAGCAACGGCGGTACCTTCATGGCGCCTATCGCAGGTGCGCTGATGTCCGCAGCTACTGCTTCTACAACCGCAGGCGCTACTATTGCTTCGGCTTCGTTTGGCGAAGCTATTTTGGCAGCAGGTGTAGCCGCCGTATGGGGTGCAGCCATGACCAATGCGGGTGCTACCACACTCGACCACTTGCCACACGGTTCGTTCTTTCATGCCACAGGTGGCTCAATGGGCTTCTCTGTCAATGAACGCTTGCGACTGATCCCCTACGAGACATTGGTCGGATTAATATTGACCTTAGGTAGCATTGGTATGTATTTTATTGTAGGTTAAAGGTTAGAGGTTAGAGGTTAAAGGCGAGAGGTTATGAAGATAGTTATAGCATCCGATTCTTTTAAGAGATCGTTGAGTTCGATAGAAGTAGCGCAGGCGGCTACACGCGGCATTCAGGCAGTATATCCCGATTGCGATGTGGTGGCTGTAAATGTAGCAGATGGTGGCGAAGGCACCGTAGAAGCCATAGTAGATGCCTTGGGCGGCGAGATAGTACATACCACGGTTAGCGATCCGTTAGGTCGTCCTATTCAAGCACGCTACGGCATTGCAGGCAACAAAGCCATCATTGAGATGGCTGCGGCCAGTGGTTTGCCCCTACTCCAACCCGAAGAACGCAACCCATGGATGACCTCCACTTATGGCACAGGTGAGATGATCACGGATGCTATTCAAAGAGGTTGTCGTCAGTTTTTGGTAGGTATTGGCGGTAGTGCGACCAACGATGCAGGCACGGGTATGTTGCAAGCATTAGGCTTCAAATTCTACGATTTCAACGGAAAAGAGATTACTGACTGCCGCGGTGGAAGATTGCAAGATATTGCCGATTTAGACGACACTTTTGTGCCAAAATCCGTGCAAGAAGCACAGTTTATTGTGGCATGTGATGTGGACACTCCGTTCTGCGGCCCAGAAGGCGCAGCACCCGTGTTCGCTCCGCAAAAAGGAGCTGATGCAGAAATGGTGGCAAGATTAGATGCGGGCATGGTTTCTTTTGCCCATGTCATCGAAAATAAATACGGTATCAATATCGCACCCGTGGCAGGTGCTGGTGCAGCAGGTGGCATGGGTGGTGCATTCAGAGCATTCCTGGATGCCAAACTCCAACGAGGCATAGAGATGGTGCTGGATTCTATCGATTTCAACGCAATAATCCAAGATGCAGACTTGATTATTACAGGCGAGGGGAAGATTGATTTCCAAACAGCCAAAGGCAAGACTGCTGCGGGCATACTGGCTCGCGCTAAGCAGCAAGGCATACCTGTTGTGGCTATCGGTGGATGCGTGGAAATGTGCGAAAGTGTCGAGCAAATGGGCTTTGCAGGTATCTATCCTATCTTGGAGGAGAAAGTACCATTGGAAATAGCTATGCGTCCAGACTTCGCCGCCAAAAATGTGGAAAAAACTGTAAAAAAAATAATCGCCTCAACTTTCAACTAAAATTTGCACATATCGCATTTTTTTTGTACCTTTGCAGGCTGAAACAAAAAAAGGTATTCCTACCATTAACTATGACACAAAATTAAACTATGGCACGACGAGTAACAAGACCAACCACTCCTACTGCTTCAGGCAGTAAACAACAACCAACCAACATTGACAAACCCAGCATTAAAGACTATGTACTCTCCACCCGCGATATGGTGATGAGCAACCGTTTTCAATTAGCAATGGGTATCATGCTTATTGCTATCACCTTAATGCTATTGATTGCATTCGTTAGTTTCTTTTTCACAGGAGCCAACGACTTCTCTATTCTTGAACACACCGCTGATCGCCGCACAATGCGCAGCGAGATACAAAACGCATTGGGACTTCCCGGTGCAGTCATCTCGCGTTGGTTAGTGGACGGCACTTTTGGTATCGTATCATTAGCGGCTCTGGTCGCATTAGCCCTCACAGCCGTACGCATGGTGGCAAAATTCACATTGAATCATTTGCGCCTGCTTTTCATCACCCTATTCATACTACTTTGGGGGTCTATTGCATTGGGATTCGCACAACAGATGATTGGCATCGGCACCTTCTTCCGCTGGGGAGGAGCGTTCGGGCAAATCGTCGCAGAATGGGCAATATCTTATATACAATGGATCGGAGTACTTTTGATTTTAATAGCAATACTCATTGTCTTTCTCATTGTAGTGGATAAGCACTTCGTAGAGCATTGCCAACAACTTGGTTTATGGATAAAGAATCTATTCGCAAAACCAACAAAAACAGACACAACGGAAGAACTTGACACGGAATCCATCACCAACGAAGAGGATACACCCGACAATATCATTGATATTATTCTTGATGAACTCCCCGACGTTGAAGAAGAAAAAGAAAATGAAGAAAACATACCCATACTGAATATAGAACCTACTTCATCGGAAGAATTAAATACGGAAGACGCGGAAGAAACCAATCAAACGGAGGAAGAAGAAGTAGCTATTTCAGTAGAAGAAGTACGAGAAGTAGAGTTATCGGAAGACGACCCCGAGTATCTTCTGCAGAAACTCGGTCCGTATGATCCACGCAAGGATTTGGAGCATTACAAATTCCCTTCGTTGGGTCTGCTGAAGGTATATGACAACGAGACGGCTCCCGTCATCAACCAAGAGGAGCAACAAGCCAATGCCAACCGCATTGTGACTACATTGCGCAACTATGGCATTGAGATTGAATCGATCAAGGCAACCGTGGGCCCTACCGTAACGCTCTATGAGATCGTGCCTCAAGCGGGCGTGCGTATATCGAAGATCCAGAACTTGGAGAGCGACATCATGCTCTCGCTTTCAGCGATGGGTATTCGTATTATCGCTCCTATTCCAGGCAAAGGAACCATCGGTATTGAGGTGCCAAATGAGAAGCCACAAGTTGTATCGATGCACTCGGTAATCGCCAGCAAACGCTTCCAAGAGGAGCAAAAGATGAAGTTGCCAATCTCTATCGGACGAACTATCACCAACGAAGTGTTTATGTTTGACTTGGCAAAGACTCCACACTTGCTTGTAGCAGGTGCTACGGGACAAGGTAAGTCAGTGGCCATCAATGCTATTATTACTTCGTTGCTCTACAAGAAACACCCAGCCGAACTGAAATTCGTAATGGTGGATCCTAAAATGGTGGAGTTTGCGCCATACAAGCCGCTGCTTCGCCACTATCTGGCAGCCACACCTGACACAGAAGATGAAAATATCGTAATTGTGGATTGCGACAAGGTGGTTAATACCCTAAACTCGCTTGTGATTGAGATGGAGAACCGCTACAAACTGCTGATGGATGCAGGTGTGCGCAACCTCGAAGACTACAACGAGAAGTTCGTTTCGCGCAGGTTGAATCCAGAGAAAGTGGTGGCAGATAGTTTGCACCACCAGTTCTTGCCATATATTGTGATTATCATCGACGAGTATGGCGACTTTATTATGCAAGCGGGCAAGCAGGTGGAGACCCCTATCGCGCGCATCACCCAGAAAGCGCGCGCCGTGGGTATGCACATGATTCTCGCAACCCAACGCCCATCGGTGAATATCGTGACGGGTGTAATCAAAGCAAATATCCCAACGCGTATTGCCCTGCGCACACAGTCCGTAGTGGATTCGCGCACCGTGCTTGACACCAAGGGTGCAGACCAACTTATCGGTCGTGGCGATATGCTCTATTCAGGAAACGGCAATATCACCCGTCTGCAATGTGCGTTTGTGGACACCCCAGAGGTAGATGCGATTGTGGAGCATATCGAGAAGCAACAACATTACTTCGAGCCATACCAACTGCCAGAGTATGTGCCAGAGGGAGGTGAAGGCGAAGCATTGGCACCCGGCGCGGTAGATTTGAAACGCCTCGACCCAATGTTTGCGGATGTAGCACGCTATGTGGTGACCAAGCAAGAGGGATCCACCTCGCGCCTGCAACGCGCCTTTGAGATTGGTTACAACCGCGCAGGCAAATTGTCTGATCAGTTGGAGGCAGCAGGTATCGTTGGACCTAACAAAGGTCCTAAAGGACGCGATGTGCTGATACAGAGTCTGGATGAACTGGATAAGAAATTAGAAGAATTAGGGTGCTAACATCATGAAACTATTATTTATAACCCTTACCGTTCTGCAATCGCTGCTTGCGACATTAGAACAAAAGACATTGGTGTCGGATTTCACCATCAGCATTGCTGAGCAGCAAGCCCAACCCATCACCTACACAGGCAGTTTGGCTATGCACGGCAAACAATTCACGCTGAGTATGTTTAACATGGAGGCTGCCTACGACGGCAACACCTTATATATGTATAGCGAAGAGTTGGAAGAATTGACCCTCTCTACCCCCACCGAGGAAGAACTAACACAAACTAATCCGTTTCTCTACGCGCAGGCATTGCTGCCTATTTGCCAGTATGCTGAAAAAGTCGTAGGCGACAAGACGCAAATAACGCTGACACCCAATGACCAGTCAGCAGGTATCAAGAAGTTCGTACTGCGCGTAACCACAGCTACCCTACTCCCAACGAACATAGAGATACACGAAACAGAGGTTCAAACCACCACTCTCCGCCTCAACAATGCTCGCTATACAGACGAAACGCCATCGTTCGTTATAGAGAAAGAAGGTGCGTTTGTTAACGACTTGAGATAAATTGTACATTGTAAATTGTCAAATAGTAAATTATATGAAATGTCTTATTATCGGCTCTGGCCCTGCTGGCTATACCGCAGCTATTTATGCTTCACGCGCTAACCTCAGCCCCGTACTTATTGAGGGCATGCAGGTAGGCGGACAACTGATGATTACCACCGAGGTGGAAAACTTCCCTGGTTACCCAGACGGTGTAGAACCCTACCAAATGATGGACGATATGCGTCGCCAAGCCGAGCGTTTCGGCACCGAGTTCGTGTCGGGTATGGTCACCAAGGTGGACTTTTCTTGCTCGCCTAAGAAAGTGTGGGTAGAGGATGACCAACTATACGAAGCTGACACCGTGATTATCGCCACTGGTGCAAGCGCTAAGTTCCTCGGCATCCAATCCGAAGAAGATTACAAAGGTCGCGGCGTGAGCGCTTGTGCGACTTGCGACGGCTTCTTCTACCGCAAAAAGACCGTAGCCGTAGTAGGTGGTGGTGACACTGCCTGCGAAGAAGCGAACTACCTCGCTGGTCTTTGCCAAAAAGTATATATGATCGTGCGCAAACCATATCTGCGTGCATCAGAGATCATGCAGCAACGAGTAAAAGATAATCCAAAAATCGAGATTCTTTTTGAGCACAACACCCTAAATCTCACAGGCGAGACAAAAGTAGAAGGTGCAGACCTCGTATATAAGAAAGGTACGCCAGAGGAAGAGATCCGCCACATAGCTATTGACGGCTTCTTCTTGGCTATTGGTCATAAGCCCAACACCGACCTCTTTGCGGAGTACATTGAGCGCGATGCGGAGGGATATATCAAGGTAGAAGGTCATAGCCCATGCACCAATGTGGCAGGTGTATTTGCCGCAGGCGACTGCGCTGATCCACACTACCGCCAAGCCATCGTGGCAGCTGCCAGCGGATGCAAAGCGGCTATGGAAGCGGAGAAATACATCGCTGCATTAGGGTAAAAACAAAGAAAATACGCTTTTTTTTGAAAAAAAGTACCAAAATATTTGGTCATGTCAAAAAAAAGCAGTACCTTTGCACTCGCTTTTGAGATTTGTGCTCAATGCGAGGGGTGCCATAGCTCAGTTGGTAGAGCAAAGGACTGAAAATCCTTGTGTCCCCGGTTCGATTCCTGGTGGCACCACAAAAAAGACTTTGAGATTTCTCAAGGTCTTTTTTTGTTTTGAGATATAATCGTCTCAAATAATAATAATAACACACCACCCTATGCACCTCCAAGTCATCGCCCACGCCCATAACGGCTTTTCACAGAAGTTTGGCATTCCCCGCCAAAGCAGAAAAGACTCTTGCATTGAGACACATATTATATTTACGCACGCGTATCGCGTGCGCGAGGCCTTGCGCGGAATAGAAGACTATTCGCACCTATGGCTACTATGGGGATTTCATGAGGCGGTGAGGCGAGAGGATAAAGGCAAGGATAGTTGGTCCCCCACTGTGCGACCACCGCGCTTGGGAGGCAACAAACGCATGGGCGTCTTTGCTACTCGTTCACCCTTCCGACCAAATCCGATTGGGTTAACCAGCGTCAAACTGCTGGGCATAGAAGACACTCCTGACAAAGGATTGGTACTTGTAGTATCGGGAGCTGACCTATTAGACGGCACTCCCATTTACGACATCAAACCCTATTTGGCGTTTTCCGACAGCCACCCCGAGGCTAAAAGCGGATTTGCAGAAGCCACACAAGACTACCATTTAGAAGTGCACATCTCCAAGCATTTGTTGCAAGAAATCCTGCACAAAGGTTGCCCATGGGATGAGATAAAAGAGATACTCAGTCAAGACCCTCGACCCGCCTACCAAAACGACCCCGAACGCATCTATCATCTGGATTATGCCAAATGGAAAATTGACTTCATAGTAGATAATTCTACCCTTTATGTGCAAAATATAGTGGAAATTTAGGTAATTTTAATAAATTATTTGCCCATATCAAAAAAAAAGCGTAACTTTGCGGGTTGAATTTGCGCAACTAATAAAATATATTAACATAAATCGAGATACAAACAAAAACAATCATAAACAATCATGAAAAGATTTACTGTATTTTTATTGTCCGTATTTGTTAGCAGCTTTATGGCTATGTTCGCTGCTCCATACGGCTTGTTAATCAACGGAACTACCAAATTAGAAGCGACTCCATTATCTGAAAAAGATTTCAACGATCGTGAGCAATTCTTGGTTTCATGTGTAGCATTGAATCAAGGCGACAAAGTGCAATTGCACGATTTTGGCAGTGGTGCATCATGGATGTGTGCTATTGACCCATATGGTGAGTACCAAAAGTTCACTAAGAACACCGACCACCTCATCTGTAATGCCGCAGGTTCATACGATTTCTACATTAAATTGAAATATGAGGACGATATGCTCTATATCGGTCCTGGACAGAATTGTGGCACAGTCACCCCTCCTACCCCAGACCCTAATGCCACATACTATGTGACTGGTTCTGCCGAACTTGTAGGCGCAGACAAAGCATGGAGCGAGACTGCTATCTCCATGACCAAAAACGCAAATAATACTTTCACCCACACTTTCAGCGAATTGGCAGAAGGTGTGATATATCGCATGAAAATCACCAATGGTACTTGGGATCAAAACTGGGGCTTTAGCGCAGTGCAAAATGCGCATGCTGGTGTGACGGGTGATGTAGATGGAAACATTGTCTTTAAGTTGGCTACAAAAAGTAATGTGGATGTTACTTTCAACGGCGCAAGTATTACATTAACAGGTGATTTCACCGACGAGAAACCTGTTAATACGAACTCCGTTCCTGCTGAATGTGAAGATGTTATGTTGCAAGCATTCTACTACGACTCCTACCGAGATGGTGCTCCTGGTGATGTGAAAATCAACGGAAAACAATTAGGAAATACCAAATGGAATGTATTGCTCGATCAATCAGGTGAGATAGGTACTTACTTCGACCTCGTATGGCTTCCACCATCGGGCAAATCCGAAGGCGGTACTGGCTATCACCAAACTGTTTATAGCAACCAAAACTCCGACTGGGGTAGCCAAAAAGAGTTGATAGAATTCATCAACCGCATGCACGCTGTCAACACCAAGGTGGTTGCAGATATCGTTATCAACCATGCGGGCGGCAAATCGTGGTGCGAGTTCTTCCCACAAAATTTTGGCGAGTATGGCACTTTTGAACCTGACGCTTCGTGGATAGCTCAATCAGACGAAGTTAACTTCAATCCAGAAGCAGGAGATTGCAAAGGCAAAGCCACTGGTCCAGAAGATGGCGGTTACAATATGCAAGACAACTATGCTTCCGCTCGTGACTGGGCACACGCAAAGCCAGAAGTGCAAGAGATGATGAAGGCGTATCTTAAATGGATGAAGAATGTGATCGGTTTCGATGGCTGGCGCTACGACTATGCACAAGGTTTCAAAGGTCACTATATAAACATGTACAATAGCGCTTCGGAGAACTACTTCTCTGTCGTAGAGTTCTGGAATGGCGACATGAACAACATCAAGAGCTATCTCAACGATGTTAACTGGAATACCTTGGCATTTGACTTTAGCACCAAATATTCTGCTATCAAAGGCATTGCCGATGGACACTATGAACAATGTAAAGGCTCTGGACTTTTGGGTGCAGGTCTGAGCAAGTACGCTGTGACATTCGTGGATAGCCACGACACCTACTTTGGTTGCGAGGCAGGTCGTGACAATAATGACGAGATTGGCGGTTGCGGTAAGTCTATGGAAGACTACAACAAAGACCGCGTGCTCGGTGCCAACGCATTTATCCTTTCTATGCCAGGCGTACCTTGCGTATTCTATCCTCACTGGGCAAAATACAAAGATGCTATTGGCAAGATGGTATTGGCGCGTAAGGCTGCGGGTGTACACTCTGAATCCAAAGTAACCGATGAGGCAGGAAGTGGTTTCTACAAATCTACCATCACTGGCAAGCATGGTTCTATCCGTCTTCTCCTCGGTCCTAACAGTGGATTCAACACTACTCCAGCAGGATATACTTTGGCATATAAGGGTGGAAACTTCGCTATGTACTACACCACCACACAAGCCGAAGTACCTGTGCTCAGCATCACTCCTTCTACCATCTATAAAACAGAAACTCACACCGTGGAAATGAGTGCTGTAGCTTTGAGTGGAAAGCCTACTATTTACTACACACTTGACGGTTCCGACCCTACTACCTCTGCAACCAAAAAGACCTATACTACTTCGTTCACTATCAGCGGAACAGTGACCGTGAAAGCTTATGCAGAACTCAATGGCGTAAAATCAGCCGTACAAGAGGCTACATACACCTACCAAGAGCCACAGCAAACACCTCTTACTGTAAAATTCATGCCTCCTGCTACATGGGAGAAGGTTTATCTTTACGCTTGGGATGCTGCAGGTGCCACTGTATTGAGTGCTTGGCCAGGCATGGAGTGGAAAAACAAAGATGCTAATGGATGGTTGTATCATGTATTTGATGCAAAATATCAAGAGGTAAATATCATCTTCAACAATAACGCAGGCGAACAATCAAGTGATATTCTCCTTGATCAAGATGCTTGCTACGAGTGGAAAGGCATGGAAGTATTGAGCCAAAACTGCTCGCTGTCTGACATTCCATTCCAAGTAATAGCAAGTCCAGAGGGTAAAGTGTATAAAACAGAAGAGTTGTCAGTCTCTCTCTCTACCGTAGGAGAGAAAAGTGCTGCTACCATTTATTACACCCTTGACGGAAGCGATCCTAAAGGTTCTGCTAAGCAAATCTATAGCGCACCTATCACTATTACAGGCACCAAGACACTGAAAGCATACGCTGTAGCAGCGGGCGAAGAAACAGAAGTGATTACCCACACTTACACCTATGAAGCTCCACAAGGTTCTCCTATAGTGGTTAAGGCAAAAGTTCCTGCTACTTGGACCGACCAAATCACCGTTTGGGTTTGGCCTACTGGTGGCGAAGGTGTTGAATCTGTTGCAGCCAAAGAGGGCAACTGGTATGTATATCAACATGCCGACAATAGCGAATTCAACATCATCTTCAAGAATGGTGCGGGATGGAATGGCGACCCTAACCAATCGGAAGACATTACAGGCATCTCAAAAAACACTTGCCTCGAACTCACCGCTGGTGCTGGAAAAGCTACATATACCCTCATTGACTGCGATGGTACTGGCGTTGAGGATATCACAACTCCAACACCTCAATTGGACATCACCCTGCCTATGTACAATGTATTGGGACAACAAGTGAATGCCACCTATCGCGGTATCGTCATCCAAAACGGACATAAATACCTGCGTTAATACCATTTGGTGCGTGATAGACCAACTATCACGCGCCAACCTTTTGACATACAACAACTTTATATAATTATTAACTTTTAATTTATTTTATTATGAAAAAAATCTTTACATTCTTTGCAGCATTGGCATGTGTAATGTCAATGAGCGCAGTAACCTACAATGTTACTGTACCAGCAGGCACCAATGCTTGCTACATAGCTGGTGAAATGACTGGCTGGGGTCAACAAGAAATGACAAAAGTGGACGACACCCACTACACATTGGACATCGCTGACGCTACCGAAGCTATGAAGTACAAATATTGCTCTGGTCCAGGTTGGGCGTATGTAGAAAAAACTGCTGATGGTGGCGATGTAGCTGACCGCGCATACACTCCTAATGATGTTGTAGAAGCATGGGCTGCTGTGTACGACCCTAACAATGTGCCTTCGCAAGGCGAGACCAAGGACATCACCGTTAAGGCTAAAGTACCTGCAGAGTGGACAGATCAAATCACTGCATGGGTATGGGCTACTGGTGCTGAGGGAACCGAAGTTACTCCTACTAAAGAAGGTGAGTGGTATGTTTACACTCAAAACTGCGCTGAACTCAATATCATCTTCAAGAATGGTGCAGGTTGGAATGGTGATGCTAACCAAACAGTAGATATCACAGTTACCGAGAGCACTTGCATCGAGATTACCGCAGGAACAGGTAAAGCAAACTACACCGCTGTTAATTGCGAAGGCGGCGAGACTCCTAACCCAGGCGAACCAAAGGACATCACCGTTAAGGCTAAAGTTCCTGCTACTTGGACCGACCAAATCACCGCATGGGTATGGGCTACTGGTGCAGAAGGCACTGAGGTTGTTCCTGCACAAGAGGGCGAGTGGTATGTTTACACACAAAACTGCACCGAGCTCAACATCATCTTCAAGAATGGTGCGGGATGGAATGGCGATGCTAACCAAACAGTAGATATCACTGTTACTGAGAGCACTTGCATTGAGATTACTTCCGATGGTGCAAGCAAGGCTACCTACACAGTTGCAGAATGTCCAGGTACAGATGTTGAGAATGTAACAACGAATGATATACCCGCGTTGGATCTCGCAAAACCTATGTACAATGTTCTTGGTCAAGAGGTTGACGCTAATTATCGCGGAATCATTCTCCAAAACGGATTTAAATATCTGCACTAATAGCATTTAATACATGGTTTCCAAGTTGCGAAAGCAATTTGGAAACCATTATTGTATGAAGTTTGTTATTGAGCAACTCATTTACAACTTATAATTTATTATGATGAAAAAAATCTTTACATTCTTTGCAGCATTGGCATGCGTAATGTCAATGAGCGCTGAAACTACAAGGCTTTATTGCAAAATGGCACAAGATTGGTGGAAAGCTGATGGTGCTGCAGTAGGAGCATACTATTGGGGTACAGGTGCCGCTCCACAATGGCCTGGTAATCGTATGATTCCTGTTAAGGGAGAAACTGATCTCTGGTATATTGATATTGATGCAACTCAATATCAAAATATTATCTTTACACGCGTAAATGGTAGTGGTACAGTATCTGACTGGGGTGCAAAAACAGCCGACTTGGTTGTTCCTACAGATGGTAAAAACCTTTATACGATCACAAGTACATCTCCTGTATGGGGTGACCCTGGAGTTACAGGCGAATGGTCTGTGTACACTGCTACTGGAAATGAAAATCCAGAGCCAGAACCAGAGCCAGAACCAGAGCCAGAACCAGAGCCAGAACCAGAGCCGGAACCAGGTACAGGTGAACCAACCCCAGAAACTGGTATCACTTATAATGTAACTGTTCCTGCTGGTACAAATGCTTGCTACATCGCTGGTGAGATGAATACTTGGACACACCAAGAGATGACAAAAGTGGATGATACTCACTATACGCTCACTATTGCGGAGGCTACCACTACAATGAAA
>JAGBZD010000098.1 GCA_017628395.1 Paludibacteraceae bacterium
AAAAACAATCCTCAAGTACTCGTGGTTAGTGCCAATCCAAGTCGTCCAGAGCAACCTAAAAGTAATCCTCGTATTCCTTATAGTAAAAAATGGAATATAGACCAACCAGATGTAGAGGAGTTAATAAAAGATTATAACAATTATTTCGTAAATAACCCATCTAAAAAATGGTTTGGAGGTGATATGTCCCACACTCAAGGGCGTATTGAGGATTTCCTAAATGGATTAGGAGCGAGTTTTTATGGTGGGAATAACTATGTCCAAGCTATTCATATTGATCTGTTGCCTTTCTCTACAGAGAGTACCTTTACCACTATTGACAGTCAAATAATGGCGATAGAGGGTGTGCCACAATGGATCAATCAGCACTTGCACAAAATGATTGAATTGATTAAACCCAATTTGATCATTATAAACGGCAGTAGTAACTTTGCCTATTTCAATCAATGTATTGATATGAACGCGCAACCTTATACAGCAAGTTTCAACCCAGTAGAATTAGCTCATAAAGAAAAGAGCATTACTATTTGGTATGCAAACAAAACGGATAATGTGCCACCAATCATTGCTACCAGCGTCAATATGGGCAGTTTTTGCTTTCATAGCAAAGATACACTACGAGCATTGGGAGAAACGGTCAAGAAGCGACTTAATCTATAATCCAAAATAGGAGGAGTGAATGTGCACTCCTCTTATTTTTTCTATTTCCATGTTAATTTTCCTAAACTATTTGCTATGTTATATTGTAACGAACAATAAAACACAAATATTATGACCGACCAACAAACACAATGGCAACAATGCCACGAAGAGGCGAATCGCCTGCGCCGCGAACTGAAAGCACTCAATGCTAATCGCGCTACGCTTACCGACCCCGCAGAAATTGAAGAGAAGAAGAAAGAAGCACACCTGTTGCAAACACAATATAACACGGTACTTGAGAAACTCAAAGAGATGAAGGATGAATATGAGTGGGAAAAGAGTGTAAACCGTGAATTCGATTGTATAGAACAACCAGACTAAACTACTTCAACAACCATGAAAGTACTATTCATAAAAGAGAGAACGCACAAACTCGATGTGATGGAGAATGCTGTTCTGAAAACATTCTCGCAATGGGAAGATGTTGTGACTATCGCTACTATCAAAGTAGGTGGTGTTCTAAATACTATTAGTCAAATCAAGGAGTTGATAAAGCAATACAAACCCGATGTGATTGTTGCCAAACATTTGTTAGCATCGATACTTCTCTTTGAATGGCCAAAGACAACCAAGAAAATTCTCATTGATCCATTCCTAGTCTTTGAAGATAGCGAAGATGGGATTAAATTAACTTTGGCATTCAAATATGGAAGCGTAAAACTGTTTAATTGGTTGCTCAAGAATAGTACCGAATTTGCGAACAATCCCGATAGTCCCTGTGTCAGAAATGCGTTCTGCATTTTGCGCAATGCGGATACAACTTCCCCTCTGTATGCTAAATGGGTAGCTGCTTTTGAAGAAACAAATAGTCTTTGCGCTATAACGGAATCTAAAGACGATGACATAATGACCCAATTAGGTACATATCACCGTAGTATGAACCAAGCGCGTGCATATCTCGATGCGGAATATGAATTGATCAATATAAGTGAATTAATAAACGGAGAAAGTCGAAAATCCGATGAAGAGTAGACAATAATTTAAAAACTATCTATGAGTATTTTAGATTCAACCAAATCAGGTAAGGCATTTTTCAAAGCAGAAATAGAAGAGTGGATTAAGAAGGAATTAAACATCTCAGAATATGATTATGAACTGAGATGGATTTCAGATAATGGTAAACCATACTATGCTATTGATGTCCACAATCGAGATGTAAACCTCAATGACTATCCTTATGAACAATTACCAGATTATATTCAGTTTGGTGACATTGTTGCAGGTAATTTCCTTTGTGCATATAGCAAACTGACTAGTACAAAAGGATTTCCACGAATGGTAGGTCTTACTTTTGATTGCAGTTTCTCGCAACTCACTTCATTGGATGGAATGCCAGAAACTGTAGATCGCGATTTTATCTGCTTGGGTATGCCCTTCACTGAAGAGCAAATTCGAACAGCCACAAAGGTAACATGTAAGGTATATTTGTAGCAAAAAGGATGAACGAAATCTTAAAACATAGAGTAGTGTCATTTGAACATCGCTTTCTCTTGCATAACGAGAGAAGTACTATCGCGTGTTTTGCTGTCGTTCAGCCTGACCGTTTTTATCCATTTACTCCTTCCAATCGTGTGGAGTATCGCCGTGAAGCCAAAAGCAAACGCACTCCACAACTCGTGGCAGAGGGGCTGCAACGAATGAGTACTTTAGGTATAGATTTGCAAAGCAATACTACATCTCATACCGCGAGAGTGGTGGTTAATCGCTCAAAACATTGCTTACTTAACTGGGCTAAACACTCGCATATTCATTCGATGGTGTATGTTTATCCAACTGCTGATGACATCATACTGGAATATTGGGTGCATCAGTCAACGATACAAAATGAATCTACTCCAACCATAATGGAAGAGTATGTATTAAAGCAAATCGTAACAGTAGGAATGGATAGCCTACAACAAGAAACGATAAGCATACCATTTGAGGGGTATGATTACGATATTGCCATAGAACAACTATATGCAATCCATCAAAAGATAGAACGTAATATCCAAGAGATAGTTGCTAAAAAAGGCTGGGATAAAGACTTCGTATTGGATATGGCAACCAACCATACAGGCATGCATGCCGCATATTTGCGCAGCCAAGTTTATTTCGGTACATAAAAACGACATGTGGCGGAAGGAAAGTTTCCGTCACAAGCGCCACTTCCGCCATCTGCGTAATTAAGAATGGAGTATTGATTTTCAGGGAGAAAGAGTTTTGAATGCAATTGCCACGTACTTTTTGCGGATATCTAAAAACATGTCCGTGGAAATCAATAGTAAACCCAAATCTAATGACCGATTTGACCTAAAGGGCACTAGTGCCCTAAAATTATAAGTCTCTTTGTAATATAATACGCAAGTGAGATGAATCACATACTAATATCATAGTAATCTCATAGTGAAGGTAGCTAATTAACCCGTCAAGAAATAATCGTTCGAACCGAAAGGTGAGATAAGGACCCGTAATTGACAGGGAAACGCCACGATACACCAAAGGTTTACTATAGGTATACAAGAACCAAGTAATTTCTTCGGCACAACTTTCGGCACGCAAAAAAACTTTTCCCTAAAAAAACACCACAAGCGGGAAGCGATTGATTTACAATACTTCCCGCTTGCAAGTCATAAGCATGCTTATGTGTATTTTTTTTGCTATTTGGCAACACTTTTGTGGCGAAATAGCCAAAAATAATTTGTTAATTCATTAGATCGGATAGTGTTATATTCTTAGTAACTAACGAATTATAGTAACTATTTCGCTTTGCTGGCTGCTTTGTGATTAATACGCATTGTACATTATGTCTCTTTCGGTTTAATGTCTGCAAAGGAGCCATACGATTGACTATCTTCTCTGCTTCTACCTTATCTAAAGCATAAGGTTGTTGCGTATATTTTATTTCACAAAGGTTAACTATATTATCAGCACGCTCAATTACCATATCCATTTGTGCTTTCTCTGTATATAGAGAATATGTTTTGGTGGCAATGGCATCCAACTGAAGAGCATGGCGTATCTGAGGCATATGAGCAAAACATAGGCGTTCAAAACTTAAACCCAACCAAGTTGTATAGGTAGGTTTACCCTGAATATGCATCCACATATTGTCATCATATACTTTCTTACCTGCCACGAACATGTAGTAGAATAGCGTATAGAAATCATTTAGTTGGTATATCTTTGTACGCATACTTAATGGCTCGTATGTGCGAATGAATCCGCATTCTGATAGCTCCGTCAGCATACGCGTTAATCCTCCACCATTACTTAATCCCGTTGACTGAATAATTTCGTCGCGCGTTAGACCACTTCTTTTGGTAACCAACGCCTCAATAATGCGAACATAATCTTCCGACTTCTTGAATAAAGAACGATATAGATTTTCAGCCTCGTCTGCCAACAGAGCATTCTCTCGGAAAAATAGTCGATCCACATTTTGGGCAAGACTATATGACTTGTCTAATTGCATTAGGTAGTAAGGGATTCCACCCATTACCATGTAGCACTCTGCTATGGTTTCATCTAACCAGTTGATTCCCTTCTCACGTAGGAATAGACTTGTTTCCTGTAAGGTAAATGGATTTAGGCGGAGTTTACATGTCAAACGGTTATGTAAACCACCTCTGTTTTTGATGATATTCTTTACCATCCATGAGGCTGCGCTACCACAAACAATAAGCAATAAATCCTTGCGCGTGCTGCCCCATTCGTTCCAGAATAGTTCCAATGCCTTTACGAACTCCGATTTCTGTGTATCCATCCATGGTAGTTCGTCTAAGAAGACCACCTTTCGACGCTGGCGAGATTTACTGATAAGCGTGCGTAAACGGCTGAATACCTCATACCAATCTTCAGCTATAGTTGTAGGTAAATCTAAACATTGTTTATGTAGTGCTTGCGAGAAATGTCGCAGTTGCTCTTTGCGCGTTCCACGAGCTATACCTGTTGTGTAAAATGTAAAGTTGTCTTTAAAGACTGAATGAATAAGGAATGTTTTTCCTACACGACGGCGACCATATACCACAGCAAACTCTGGTTGCTCACTTAGAAATAGTCTTCTTAATTCTTCTTGCTCAATTTTACGACCGATCAGTTTCATATACTTATTTATTTTTGGCTGCAAAGATACAAAAATGTTTTGAAATAGCCAAAAATAATTTTGCTTTTCTAATAAAAATATCCATTTAACACATCCTTCGGCACACCTTTCGGCACAAAAAATTTTTTTTCGTAAAAACACCACAAGCGAGAGGCATTGAATATCAATCGCAGAAAAAAAGACTTTGAAAAGTTGTTTTTTCACAAAAAAAGTACTTCAAGCGGTCTAAAAACGGTTTACAATACATTCTTCGGCACTCGTAAACTTTTTCCTATCAATATACAATAAGAGACTGCCATTTGGCAGTCCCTTATATTTTCGATTAAAGCGAATCTTACAAGCAATACAAAATAGCAGCAGATTGTGGTGCTACGCGAACTTTGCCAGATACTACAGCATCGCTATTAGCAGGGCACTTACCGTCCACACATGCATAGCGGAATTCGCCCGCTGGCAATGCCACCTTAGCAGCCTTCTCTTGACCATTCAGCACAACGACAATCGTCTTCCAACTATCGCCTACTGCCTCACCATTCAATTGATATGCCACTACGCCCTCTGGCACCTCCAAGAAATGTACATGCTGGCGAACCAACTCAGCATCACCCATATGGAAAGCAGGGTGCGCCTTGCGCAGTGCAATCAGACCTTGGTAGTAGCGGAAGAGGTCAAGGTTCTGCGCCTTCAACGACCAGTCAATAGCATTAATCTCATCAGGACTGCAATAGCTATTGTGCACCCCTTTCTTATCGCGCGCAATCTCCTCGCCACACCAGAGGAATGGCATACCTTGTGATGTCAGCACCGCTGTTTGCGCCAACTTGCTGAGGCGTTGCAACTCGCCTGCTTTCAACTTTTTATTGGCTTTGAGGCGGTCAGTGAGCATCATATCGTCGTGGCAAGACACATAACTGATACATTGGGTAGGTTGCGCTGTCCATGGTTGTTTGGAGTAGTTCACCTTCTCCATATCCACCTCTGGGTGAGCAATACAGCCTACCAAACCGAACTTAATACTCTCTTCGTGTCCCTTCTCGCCAACGAGGAAAGCGCCACGATTGTTATCAGAGAATGGACCACGAAGGGCATCGCGCATATCGTCGCAGAAAGCACCAATACCAGGTAACTTTTGCATATTAGCCTTCATTGCCAACTCATCGCCTGGGTACAAAGGACCACCCGCAGCCCAACCCTCGCCATAGAGCAACAAGCTTGGGTCGATGCTATCCATCATAGCGCGCACTTGGTTCATGGTCTCTATATCGTGGATACCCATGAGGTCGAAGCGGAAACCGTCCATGTGATACTCCTCAATCCAGTAGCGGCAAGACTCCACGATGAACTTGCGCATCATAGCACGCTCGCTGGCTGTCTCGTTGCCACAACCCGAAGCATTACCCAAGTCGCCATTCTCGTGCAAACGATAGAAATAGTCAGGGCAAGTCTGGGTGAAATTGCTATTCTCCACATTGAAGGTATGGTTGTACACCACATCCATAATCACACGGATACCTGCTTTGTGCAATGCCTGAATCATCTGCTTCATCTCACGGATACGCGTAGCAGGGTCGTAAGGATTGGTGCTATAGCCACCATCAGGCGCATTGTAGTTCACAGGATCATAGCCCCAGTTATACTTATTATCGCTCAAGCGAGTCTCATCCACTGATCCGTAGTCGTAGGAAGGAAGGATTTGCACATGCGTAACGCCCAACTCCACGAGGTGATCAATACCTGTAGCCAAACCTTCGGCAGTCTTGGTGCCATGCTCGGTCCATTGTACAAACTTGCCCTTGTTCTCCACACCTGAAGTAGCGTGGATAGACATATCGCGGTGGTGCATCTCATATACAATAGCATCCTTAGCACCCGCAAAAGCAGGGCGTACATCTTCGTTCCAGCCCTCTGGGTTGGTCGCAGCAAGGTCGATAATCGCAGCACGGCGACCATTCACACCCACTGCCTTCGCAAAGATACCTGGGGTCTCGTGCAATTTCCAACGAGAACTTGGCTCTACAATTTGGAAAGTGTAGAACTGTCCGTTCAAATCGCCCTTGACGGTTTTGGTCCAACTACCATCTTCCTGACGGCACATCGTAAGGGTTTGCAGAGGCTCCGCTGTAGTCGCATCTGCATAGAGATTCAAATACACTGTATCTGCATTGGGACTCCAAACTGAGAAAGTCGTTTTATCAGCAGCATACATCATCTCATCAAGCGAACCTTGCTTCACTGGATACTCATCCACACTCTCATAGTGTGGTTTCTTGGCACAGCAACCCACAAGAGTAGCTACCAATGTCATCATAATAATTGCTTTTTTCATGTTGTTGATTGTTTTTGTGTATGATGTAAGGTATAAAGTGTAAGGTGTAGAGACGAGAGTATGCGGCTTCACCGCTATCTCATGCCCTTAAACTTTACACCATAAACTTTACACTATAAATTACTACTCCCCACTTAAAGAGAGTTGGTTGATATTGGCTTTTTCTATGCGTTGCGCCGCATATTCACGGGTTACTTCGTAAACGGTTTGATTGTCCTTGGAGGAAGGCAAATCGTACATCACATCGATCATCACCGTCTCCATCAGTCCACGCAAACCACGCGCACCCAACTTGTATTCCACGGCTTTATCCACGATATAATCAAGCATATCGGGCGCAAAAGTGAGCGCGATGCCGTCCATAGCCAACAACTTTTGATATTGCTTCACCAACGCATTATTGGGCTCTGTCAAGATATTACGCAACGCAGCCTTGTCGAGCGGTTTGAGGTAGGTTAGGACGGGCAAACGACCGATAATCTCAGGTATCAAACCAAACGACTTCAAGTCTTGCGGCGCAATGTATTGCAATAGGTCGCTCTTATCAATAGCCTGTGTCTTCTTAGCCGCATCAAAGCCGACAACCTGCGTATTCATACGCTGAGCGATCTTACGCTCAATGCCATCGAAAGCGCCTCCACAGATAAACAGGATATTCTGGGTATTAACATGAATAAACTCCTGTTCTGGGTGCTTGCGTCCGCCTTGTGGTGGCACATTCACCACCGACCCTTCAAGCAACTTCAGCAATCCCTGTTGCACGCCCTCGCCCGACACATCGCGGGTGATACTTGGATTGTCAGACTTACGCGCAATTTTGTCGATTTCATCGATAAAAACGATACCTTTTTCAGCTTTCTTCACATTGTAATCCGATTCCTGCAAAAGGCGTGTGAGCAGACTCTCTACATCCTCACCCACATAGCCCGCTTCGGTCAACACAGTAGCGTCCACGATGGTGAAAGGCACCTTCAATAGTTTGGCAATCGTGCGAGCAAGCAATGTCTTACCCGTACCTGTAGAGCCAACAAGGATGATATTGCTTTTCTCTATCTCCACCCCGCCCTCTTCACGAGGTTGCAAGACACGCTTATAGTGGTTATATACCGCCACCGACAGATAGCGTTTGGCATCATCCTGACCTATCACATACTGGTCAAGGAAAGCCTTAATCTCTGCTGGTTTGGGCAGCGTTTTTAGGTCGAGTCCCTTGACATCGGTCTCCTCTTCCACATACTGCTTCATCTCGCGAATCATCTTATGACCCGCCTCAATGCAGTCATGGCAAATCAGGCTACCATCATCGCCACGAAACATATGCGGCATCTCGCGACCGCAAAACGAACATTGTTCTTTCTTCTTAGCCATAGTCCAGAAGCTTATTTATTCTCGCGACGATACACCTTATCAATCATACCATACTGGAGTGCCTCCTCAGCAGTCATCCAGTAATCGCGGTCGGCATCTTGGCGAATCTTCTCCATCGTCTGACCTGAGTGGTCGGAAATAATCTGATAGAGTTCGTCCTTGAGTTTGAGAATCTCGCGAGCGGTGATCTCAATATCAGACGCTTGACCTTGAATACCTCCTAATGGCTGGTGAATCATCACACGGCTATGTGGCAATGCGGCACGCATACCCTTCTCGCCTGCCACCAACAGCACAGCACCCATGCTGGCAGCCATACCCGTACAGATAGTCGCAACGCGCGAACGAATAAACTGCATGGTGTCATAAATGCCTAATCCTGCATATACAGAACCTCCAGGGGTATTGAGATAAATACTAATATCGCGATCCGAATCCACAGAATCCAAATACAACAATTGCGCTTGAATCACATTGGCGGTGTAGTCATTCACCTCTGTGCCCAAGAAGATGATACGGTCCATCATCAAGCGAGAGAACACATCCATCTGTGTCACATTCAACTGACGCTCTTCCAAAATCGATGGGCTAATATAGCTGGCAGATGCATTTAGGACATTCTCCACATGCATCGAGTTCATGCCGTTAGACACGGCGAATTTCAAAAAATCATTCTTCATGTTCGTTTTCATTTAGAGTTTAGTGTTTAATGTTGTTCTTTTTTAGGGATTTATATACTTGTTGACACTTACATGAGATTCCTTGAGCGCGGCAGGGAGTGCGGGGTCCCCGAAAAAGTTCGTGACTTTTTGGGGTGCTTTTGATTGCCGCGCAAGTTGTCGGTATTGTCGTTATAAAAAAATGGGATTTATATATCAGT
>JAGBZD010000014.1 GCA_017628395.1 Paludibacteraceae bacterium
GAGATGTCAGCGATCTCTTTAGCTTTCACCCACTTACCCTCTTCTGGGATTGGAGCTGGACCGTGGTTAGGTCCTTTAGCTACTTGGCACATTTCCTGTACCTCTTTGCTGTAAATCATGTTTAGTTAATAATTAATAGTTAATAATTAATATTTCGGACGCTTCGCTATCGGACGCCCTACGGGCTATTGGATATGGGATAACGGAGCATAATATTCCATAATCGGGTGCAAAATTACGAAAAAGTTTGGATATATGCAAATAAAATCGAATATTTTGCTAAATACGGGTATTTTTGTATGATTCCTGAGAGTGATTTAGAAAAGGAGGGGAGCCGAAAAAAGTGCTTTTTATTAAGATTGTCCTCTCTTTTTCCTCTCTTATACCTTGTCTAATTTTACCGACCGACGACCGAGAGAACTCCGAGAGAACTCCGACTCAACTCCCCGAAACTAAAAAGTGCTATTTGTTAAGATTGCCGCCTAAAAAAGTTGACTACATTCCTAAAAAAGTTGACTGCGTTCCTGAAATAGTTGCCAATCCTCAAAACAAAAAAATCGCCCCAAAAGCGATTTTTCTTGCTCAATTCAAAATATTTCACTACCTTTGCACCGCAAAGGTCAATCAACGAGATATAGTAACTGTCACACATGATTAACAAGAAGTCCATACGATTCTACAACGACCATAAGGTACGCGCAATCTGGAGCGAGGAAGAAAATAAGTGGTATTTCTCCGCTACAGATATTATTGCAGCTATCAACGATGAGCAGGACTATGTGAAAGCTGGTAACTATTGGCGTTGGTTGAAAAAGAAGCTCGCATCACAGGGCATTCAACCCGTGAGTGTCACTCACGACTTCAAATTCCAAGCCCCCGATGGCAAGATGCGCAAGTCGGATGTGCTGGATTTCGAGGGGGTAGAGATTGTCGCAAAGAACTTCCCTAATACGCGTGCCACCGCTTTTCTTGATTGGCTCACTTTCTCCGATAACTCTATCGACGGACAGAGCCGCAAGAAGGCATATACATTGTTCGAGAGCGGTATCTTAGATGACATGCAAGCAGGTACTATCCAATCGCTGCAACAGATACACGCCTATCTCTTTGGCGGATTATATGATTTCGCTGGGCAAATACGCACCAAAACCATTTGGAAAGATGGCACGCTCTTTTGCCGTGCGGAGTACTTGCGCTATAACCTGGAACAGATAGAACAGATGCCTCAAAGTACTTTTGATGAGATTGTGGACAAGTATGTAGAGATGAATATCGCCCACCCGTTTATGGAGGGTAATGGCAGAAGCACTCGTTTGTGGTTGGATTTGATTTTTAAGTCATCTATCAAACAATGTGTGGATTGGAGTCAGATTGACAAGAAGGCTTATCTGCAAGCCATGCGCCTAAGCGCAACCGATAGCTCAGCCATCCGCAAATTGCTCCGTGGCGCGATGACTGACCAAATCAACGACCGCGAAATCTTTATGAAAGGAATTGACTACTCGTACTATTACGAGCAAGAAGATTAACTAACAGACCCCGATGCTCGTCGACATAAATCCCCTGCCATTTATGCAAAACTCGCATAAATGGCATTTTTATTTGCACTACTCTTGCTCAATTCAAAATAATTCACTACCTTTGCAGTCGCAAATCCGAGCAATCGGTTTTGCAGACATATTTGATAAAAGCGTTTGCTTTATTTGAGGATTCTTTCAAACTTGGACACTTTGAAATAACACTTCTGAGAATAATGCGAAACGCTCACGCATAAGCGTGGGCTTTTCTGCATATATTGGAGTGTTATGGGAGTCCAAGCCCGAAAGAACCAATAGCAGTGGCTCACGCTTTTTGTGTACCTATATTTCAATTGAGAAAGAAAACAAAATACTAACCAATAAAAACAACACAACAATGAAAAAACTATTCTCTTTATGCATGATTTGCCTTTTTGCAGTATCAGCCATGGCGCAGCGTGCTGCTGTCATGGAGTTTAAGGCTGGCGTAGGTATCTCACAAGCCGATGTAGATGGACTTTCAGGTATCTTTACCACCTATTTCCGTCCTTCTGGTTACACCATGATTGAGCGCACACAAATTGATCGTATTATTGATGAACAACAATTTCAGCGGAGTTCCCTGACTGAGAGCCAAATGGTGCGTATTGGTGAATTGTTGAATTTATCTAAGATTGTGATTGGCGATGTGAATATCGTAATGGGACAGTACAATGTGGATGTGCGTGTTATCAATGTGGAAAGTGGCACAATTGCAGCTACAGAGGGTGCAACCTTTGCAGGAAGTTCGTATCGTGAAGGAATGAAAAATCTTGCTACAAAATTAGCGTCCCAAATAGCTATAGGCGCAGGACCAACTGTAAGTGCACAGCCATCAGCAAACCCACAACCTCGCACAACGCCATATGTTATATATGGTTATTTGAAAGTGTTTCCCAATGATTTAGGTACATTTGATGCAGAGCCTCGCCAAGTAATCTCTCGTCTTAATGAGTCCCAACAATTTGGTTATGGTAGTTGGCGTTTGCCTACTAATGAGGAGTTAGCATTGATGCGTGCTAATAATCTGATAGGTTCTGGTAATTATATGACGCGTGAAAATAAAAAGGGTATTGTTCGTTTAGTAACAGATAAAGAAAAAGGAGTAGTAGTTACTGTTCCTGCGGGCTATGTTGATTTGGGTTTGTCCAGTGGTACTTATTGGAAAGAAACCAATGAAAGTGGTTTTTATAATTATGATAATGCAGTTAGTAAGTTTGGTGATAAATTACCAACGAAAGAGCAGTTGGAAGAGTTGAAAAATGAGTGTGAATGGACTTGGACAGGTAATGGTTATAAGGTTATTGGTTCTAATGGAGAGTCTATCATGTTGCCTGCTGCGGGCTACCGCGATTGCAGTGGCGGTGTGGGTCGCGTGGGTGCGGTCGGCGGCTATTGGTCGTCCACTCCTTACGATTTAGACCTCGCGCGGAGCCTCTACTTCGATTCGAGTGGAGTCGATATGTACAGCGACTATCGTTGCTACGGGCTATCCGTGCGTTTAGTCCAATAATTTATAAATTTTGCAAAACGCATTTGCGTTAAGCAAAATTAGAAGGCACAAATCAAAAACTCTCACCTCGTTTGGGTGAGAGTTTTTCTTTTCTATTTTTTCGCGGGGGGCTATTACCGTTACGAATGGTGTGATTATTCTTCAACCGCCACCCATGAAAATCAGAGTGGTAACGAAGTGGTAAGCGAAGATACCGCTAACCAACTTTTGCCCATCAAAAACGGGGAAAGAGAATCCGTATTTACCTTTCTAAACACAAAAACATGCATTTCTCTTGCAGATATGCGTTTTTTTGTGTACCTTTGCAGCAAAATAATGTTAAATAACAAATTTTGAAATAATCCTTCGAGACAAAGTCGAGATAAGAATAACGAATTAAATGATAAAAACCATGAAAAAGACCCTATTGACATCACTCTTTGTGATGACCGTAGCGCTATGCAGCGCAGCAGAGCCTTATTTTCGTGCCACATGGGTGAGCACAGTAGCTAACATCGATTTCCCTACCAAAGCGGCAATCGGCAACTATGAGCAACAAAAGGCGGATATGATTGCCATGTTGGACGAGTTTCAAAAGATGAACCTCAATGCTATCGTTTTTCAAGTTCGTCCTACAGCGGATGCGTTGTACCAATCCGAACTAGAGCCATGGAGCCATTGGCTGACTGGCAAGCAAGGCGAAGCAGCCACCTACGACCCATTGGAGTTCGTATGCGCGGAGGCACATAAGCGCGGTATAGATGTGCATGTGTGGATTAACCCTTATCGCGTGACAGGTGGCGGTAGTAAAATAGAAAGTCTTGCTCCTAATCACATCTATCACAAGCATCCTGAGTGGTTCTTGAAGTATGGCACACAATGGTACTTCGCGCCACACTTGCAAGAGACACGCGAC
>JAGBZD010000099.1 GCA_017628395.1 Paludibacteraceae bacterium
AGGTGGCTTTCCACTTGAACTGGAAGAAGTAATTCATATTACATAGAAAGAAAAAGCGTGTCAGCCAGTGACACGCTTTTTTTGTGTAGAGTGGTTTAGAGTTGTATTTTTTTTGTGAGAGAATTAAAAAATAGCATTATTTCTTAAAAAAATACATAAAAATATTAAAAAATTTGTATTATTCTAAAAAAAGTATTACCTTTGCGCCTTATTTTACTATAAATGTAATTGCTGATTTTTTGGGATAGGCGTTGAGTTATATAACAAAAAGTAAAGTTAGAAGTAATACCAATATTAAAATAATTATAGCAATGCGAAAATTTATCATTTCAATTCTATCGCTACTGATAGTAATTCCTATGATGGCTATCGGTTTGGGCGATGGTACAAACAAAGCCAATGCGATTGACTTTGATTGGGCTAATGGTAATGTCCATGAGAGTACCGAAGCGTTGTGGTACAATGTGGACTTGGCACCTGTTGATGATGCCAAATACTTAGTCCTGTATTTGACCAACCTCGCAGACGAGGAAGCTACTGTGCATATTGACATGTCAGTGCAAGGTTTTGATGCTACAATGAGTGGCGTTGATACCGTTATCGCTGCGGGTAAGTACTATCGTTTTGAGTTCCCAAAAGAGATGATCAACACTCTCTTGGAGACTTATGGTCTTTCTGCTTATGCAGACAAAATCGAGCAGTTGAGTATGTCGCTGCAATCAGACCAAAAGGTAATGTTGGCTGCTAATGTGTACACCACAGAAGCCGAGTTTATTCAAAAAGAGGTTTTGACTCACATTGAAGAAATCGACTGGAACAAGGGTGTTAAGCAAGAGGCACTCTCTACCAAATGGTATGAAGTGGACATTACTTCTGTGAAGAACAACCAACAACACTTGCAAGTGTCCTTCAAGAACTATGCAAGCGAGACCGCAGTATTGGCAGTATCGTTCATCTTGAACAACGAGATTCACACCTTGCCAGTACCAGTACCTGCTAATTTCAACAAGGCAGTTACATTGGATTACCAAATCTTGCGATTGTTGCCTTCTAAGACCGTGAAAGTGGGTGTAACCACCACAGCAACTATCGAGGTAGGCACATCTGTAAAGAGCGCGTTGGCAGAGGATAAGACCCCATGTCTCAATGCAATCAACCCACAACATGGCAAAGAATATACCCATGCTGCTGGTACAACCCAATGGTATGCACTCTCTTTGGATTGGTTGGAGAGCCAAGTGGATTATTCAAGTCTGTATTTGGCTAACAAGAGCAACAAAACAGCTCATGTAACCATCGGTTTGGTTCCTAACTGCAACTACACCACTGGTACTACCATTACCTTGCCAATTCCAGCAGGCTTCGACTTGGGCTTAGTGGCTCCAAACCTCGTGGGTCGTCTTCTCAACGAATTGAAGCGTTTCGAGAAATTGTACGGCAAAGTAGATGCACAAGAGGTGTATTTGGAAATCATTTCTGACCAAGAACTTGGCTTTGGATTGGATGTGAAGAATCCTACCACCAACCCATGCTTGCGCGAGGATTTGATTTCTTTCGACTGGAACAAGGGTGCTACTCTGACTCCTAATAAGATTCAATGGTATGATGTGGATATTACCAAAATCAAAGATTCTGGTAAACACATCAAACTGACCTTCACCAACCCAACCAACACAATCGTATGGGTGGCTGCAGTGGTATCTATTGACTGCCCTGCTAAGTTGACCGTTCCTACAATCGTACCTGTATATCCAAATGCAAGTGTAGATAAAGTGATTGACTACAGCTTCGTGGCTGCTCAACCAATTGATAATATCTACTTGGGCGTATTGGCAGAAGAGGCACTGATTATGGGCGCAACTACAATTGACGCAACTGTTGAAGAACCAGTAGATTGCGTGAACCATGTAGAGGTGAAATCAGGTGAGAAATATATCCACAAAGCAGGAACTACTTGGTATAAGTTCTCTAACGACCTGCTTGCAGATATGAGCCGTGCTCCTCGCTTTACTTTCGAGAACCTGAGCAGCAATGCTATCACCTTAACAGCAGGTGCTACCGTGGATTGCAAATATGGTATTTTGACCAAGGCGAAAGCTATCATCCCAGCACATGTATTGGGTCAGCACCTCCACAACCGTGAGTTCTCAGTGCGTATCCCACGCGAGTTCTTCCAAGCAGTTCGCAAACTCGTTGATTCAAATGTGACTGAGTTCATGCTCCAATTGACAGCCAATAACCCATTCGCTTTCAGCATTGATATGCACTTGGAGGATGTTTGTCACGATGCAGTTGCATTTAATTGGAATGATTGTTTGGACTTAATTGCAAATCAAGATAAGTGGTTTAAGGTAGATCTTAAGGAACCTTTGAATGGTAATAATCCTTTTGCATTCTCATTGTACAATAATACCAACGAAGATGTAACTCTTGATATGGAGACTTCTCCTACTTGTCCTGTGGTGATGACTACAACACAATCTTACTCATTAGATGCGGGCGATAGCTTGAAACTAACGATTAAGCCAGAGAAAATCGAAGAGTTCTTTGCTAAGTATCCTACTTATGTGGCTGATGACAAGACTTGTTATGTTTGCTTTAGAGCTACTGGCGACTTGACAATGTGTGTTACAAAGCAATCTCAACAAGATACAATTGTTCCACCACCAAGTCCTTGTGATTCGTTGAAAGAATTGAACTGGAAACAAGATGTGATTTCTCTTAAGAGTTTGAATATAGGCGAACTATATAAATTAGATATTACGGGAGTAACCGTAGGTAAAACTATTCGTTTGCGTGTAAACAATGATTTGTCGGACAGCAAGAAAGCCATTGTAGTAACCGAAGTGTATGCAGATTGTCAAGACGATACGCCTGTATCCACTTCAACAAACGAATTTGAAGCTGGAGAAAAGAGATATTCTATAGCATATGAGAAATTGGCAAGTATTACCACTGATGGACAAACAACCATGTACATGAAGGTGACTTCTATCGAATTAGAAAAAGATGAGGATGATATAGAAGACTGCCCTGATGGCTACCAAGAGGAAGTACTTGCATCAGAACAGGTGTCAGTATGCGAGAGTTCTTTGCCA
This sequence comes from Paludibacteraceae bacterium, assembly GCA_017628395.1. Taxonomy (GTDB): domain Bacteria; phylum Bacteroidota; class Bacteroidia; order Bacteroidales; family Paludibacteraceae; genus Colicola. The sequence continues at coordinate 3,099 of JAGBZD010000099.1, forward strand.
TATGTATGGGAAGCCAATAAGCAATCTTATGATTCTGCGGGAACCTATTACGACACAGTGACTATAGACTGCACCAAAACGATTCGTGTGTTGAACTTGACTGTATTGCCAGATGTAGTTCGCGAGTCAGCAGACAACGCTACCGTATGCTATGGTGAAAGTTATAATTGGCGTGGTGCAGACCGCAGTGAAAGTGTAAGTGATACCATAAAGAACTCTTTGGGTTGCGATAGTATCATCTACACCTTGAACTTGACTGTATTGCCAG
>JAGBZD010000100.1 GCA_017628395.1 Paludibacteraceae bacterium
AAGAGGAGATATTTCTCTACTTCAACAGTAGCGTTCTCTACAACCACCTTAGTTGCCTCAGCAGGAGCAGCAGTCATAGTGAGAGTAAATGCATAGTACATACCATCCCAATTAACCTTAACTACAGCTGTAGCAGATGGAGCATTTACATCAATGTCATAAACATAACCCTCAATGAACTCAGCATCAATACCTCTAATAGCTACAGAACTCTCGTCTGACAAAGTGAATGAGCCATCGAAGTTATCTTCGCCAAGTCCAAGAACTACCTCAATCTCGAAGTTCTCACTTGGGCCACCAATCAATAGCATGTTTTCAAAGTCGAATACCAAGTTGGTAATTTGATCCTCTAACTCGGTGTACTCTGGACCTTCGATTGTCTTGATAGTACCTGACATATTGATGTTGTATACAGTACCATCACCATAGGTATCTTCAATTTGAGCAGTATAAGTGAATGTACCATCACCATTATCTACGAATGCGCCTGGAGTTGGAGCACCAAAGATCATTACTGACCAACCATTGAGGAATGCGTCAGTGTAACCCTCTGTTGGATATACGCACAACATGAAGTCCATCAGGTTAGACTCATCACCATTAACAACAGCAAGACCTTGGAGGGTATATGAACCATCACCTTCAAGTTGTGTCTCAAGACCTGTAGCGGTGAGAGTGAGACCTTGATCTGGTGTATCGCTTCCTTCAATTTGGAATGCATACTTAGCAGCAGCAGGAGTAGTGCAAACATTGTTGTCGGTAGGAACGGCATATTTGTACAAGCGCTCTTTGTTTGCGGACAAACCATAGAGGTCACCTGCATAGTCAAATGCAAGACCATCCACATTTTTACCCATAGAAGGAGTAGAACCAATCAATGTTAAAGCAGGAACACCTGTAGCTTCGTCATAAGTAACTTTGTACAAAGAAGCGCCAATAGTAGAACCTGTACCAATACTCATAGCAAGAATATCCTCTGCTGGATTGTATGCGATAGTACCACGAGCAGTATTCATGCTCTCAAAGCCGTTAGGGGTTGCAGTATTAACTTCAAAGTCAATCTCACCTGCAGCATTCACGTGGGTAAGTTGGTTATAAGTATCCAATTGACCGCGGTTTTGGCAAATCCAAACACCACCGCGATTGTCTGAAACCAAAGCATTGTCACCATTACCAAAACGAGTATTGCCCGCAAAGATGGTATCAACTACACCATTAGCCACCTTGTAGAGTGAACCAGGAGCAGGATAACCATTAGATTCCAATACATAGAGAGTACCATCTTCTGTGAAGCAGATAGAGTTCACATTGGTGAAACCTAAGCCCTCAATGAGGTTCTTAGCTTCGCCGCCTACATTCTCAGTTGGTACAGCCCATACTGCCATTGGATCAGCATTGTGAGCAAATGCTACCTCGTTGGTTGCAGGGTTGATAACAAGACGCTTCATCACTTGACGAGATGTAGCACCAAATGTTACATTGCTTGGAACGATACCCACATTAGAAGTTGGGTTCAACTCGTTCAACTCTTGGTCATAGATAAAGATACCGCGTTTTTGAGTATCTGCACGATCAGAACCACCATCAGAAGCACCATCTGTTGCTGCAGCTACATAAATAGTACCAAAGGTAGCAGACTCAGGATTATTATCCACTGCTACACCTTGTGGCAAATAGAAGTTGTAGATACCACGTGAAGCATCGGTCACTTCGGTAAACTCTGCGATAGCACCAGCCTCCAACTTAACAGCCCAAGTTACTTCTTGACCAGCAGGGAGTTCGCTTGCAGCGAGAACTGCGGTGTTAGCACCAGCCTCTACGAGACCGAGATCTACAGCATCCAACTCAGCACCCTCTGCATCGGTGAGGATCAGAGTAGCCTTAGCAGCGGTAGTAGCCTTATAAGAGAAAGTGTATTGGTCACCCTCTACAGCGAGAGCCAAGTCATAAGCCCAAGCGCGTACATTAGCAGCTGGCAATTCAACTTCTGGATTCTCTGGCTCTACAACTGGCAATTTACCAGAGATAGTAACATTAAATTTAGCACCCATGAAGCTGGTGAACTCACCAGTCAAAGTGATAACGCCACCCTCTACAACAGTCTCCACATAGTTAGCATATGCTACAGCCTCAGGAGTCTCAAACAAGCAGATTTGTGGGCCTTCATGTACACCTGGAGCGGTATAGCCAGAAAGTTCTACAAAGTAGCCACCCTCTTCTGTAGGCACATTGAATGTAAGGGTACCAAGTTCCTCGTTGATAGCAACGATTGCATCGGTAAGCACGAGCTCAGTAGCAGCAGCAGCGTACATGGTGAGTGCGAACTCAACATACATTGTACCACCAATCTCTTCGTCTGTTACAGTTGCGTGTACGATACCTGTGTAAGTATTTTCAGTTTGAGCCATCTTACCATCGAGAACGGTCAATTCCATACCACCGAAGGTCATGTATGAACTTTCAGCATTTACCTCATACTCTTTGTCCTCACCAGTATAGTCATTGAGGAAGAGCATTACATCAGCATCGTTCATATCATCGCGACCTTGCAAGAGCAAATAGGTAGCACCTTCTACCTCCATCGCCTCAGTAGTGAGGTTAGCGATCTCAAGAGGCATCTCAATCCACTCGATCTCTGGCTCCTCTGGATTCTCAGGTTCCTCTTCAGAAGGATAAGTAACTGCGTACTTAGCGAAGCGCTCAGCAGAAGCAGAAGCTACAGCCAAGTCACCGTTTGCATAGAAATCAACACCATCAATATTATTACTGATAACATCAGTTTCTGCAAGTCTAACGAGAGATGGAACACCTGTAAGTTCATCGTATGTCACTTGGAAAAGAGATACTACTTTGTTACCACCGAAAGCGAGAATGTCTTTCTCTACATTGTAAGCACATTGACCACGATGAGCAGGATTTCCATTGTTTACAGGGAAGAGATCTATAAGTGTAGCATCAGCTTTTGAATTTACAAGGAAATCTATTTCTCCTACTGCATTCACATGTGCAAGTAGTGCATAAGTATCTATCTGACTACGGTGTTGAGCCACCCAAACACCACCACGACCATCAGCAGCCAAAGCGATGTCTTGATTAGCCCATGTTGCATGCTGAACGATAGGAACGAGTTCGCCGTTAACAACCTTTACGAGTTTACCACCATCTGTGGTATTGGCATTGTCCATTACATAGAGCGTACCTTCAGCATCAAAGCAGAGAGCGTTAGCCTTGGTGATAGCAAGACCCTCGATAAGGTTAACAGCTTCACCAGCAAGGTTAGCAGGATCCATGCTCCATACTGCAGTAGCACCAGCCACATTGTAGCAGAATACTACATGGTTGTTCACAGGGTTAACTGCTACACGGTGCATTGCTTGACGAGAAGCATCGGTCATCAACTCTGCAGCATTTGCAGGCAAGAAACCCACATTGTCTGGGTTGAGCGAATTGAGTTCTGCATCATAAACGAAGATACCGCGTTTTTGGGTATCAGCACGGTCAGAACCACCATCAGATGCGCCGTCAGTAGCAGCAGCTACATAGGTGTAACCGTAGTAAGGAGAAGCTGGGTTTTTATCCACAGCAACACCTTGAGGGAGATAGTAATGATAAATCTCATTAGAATCATCAGTCAGCTTCTCCAAAGTAGGAGCAGTCTGAGCCACTACGGAAACATTGAATACGAATGCCATGAGAATGGCAACGCAAGAAAGAAAAGATTTTTTCATGTTTCTTTTGTTTTTAGTTAATAAATTATGGTTAATTAAAGATGTTGTTTGCTATCGGTATGTATCAAATCAACGCGCAAAGTTACGATTTTTTTTTTGAATGTACAAACTTTTAAATAAAAAAATATAAATTTATACGGTCTTCATGCACTTTACAGCTATCCTATTTCACTTGCGCTCCCATTATATTATACATTTTTCCATCACGAACGATATAAAGTTGCCCATGGATGAGTTGCTTTTGACTCATAGAAGTAGCACTTGGCACATTCTCCACTCCCGTTGTAGAACCATCGTAAATAACACGAACAGGCAGGTCGTAGGAATTGACGGCATCTACAGTGAGATACAACTTCTTATCATCCGTCTTAGTCACCTGCACCGTACCATCCACTAAGAAATACAAGGTCTCAAAATACCCTGCCTGCATGGTGGTATAGAGAGAAGGCGACACGGTATTATCTTCATTGGCACCTGTGCTGGCAAGAACGGTGTTGAGTTGGCATGAAGCATTGATAGGATATACTCCCTCTGGAATAACAATATCGCTATCTGCATGATCTGCAAAAATATAGAGTACCAGCATATCGCTATCGTCTTGGGCATTGATTTGTAATACGATTAGATTATCCTCCGCAGTACGATCGGTGATTTGTAGCGGATCCTCTGCCGTATATACCACCGATACAGCATCCCATTCTGCATCGTACTCCAAGTGCTTGCGTTCGAATTGAGATGTCATGGTGATGCGATAGCACTTCGCATTATCACACACCACACAAGCTGTCGCTGCAATGCTACCATCTGCCGCCATCTGCACCGACAACTCGCCTTTCTCAACTGTATGAATGACATATTCTTGCGAATCCTCATTCCATTCTGCGATATAGGTATAATCGTTGAAGAAATCGTATTGTCCTTCTCCGAAACGACCGAAGCGCCCATCATTGACATAGACACCCTCCACATTGTGGGTAGCAGGAGTGAAGGAAATCATGGTAGTAGCATCTTCGGTATAGCCAATCAATTGGAAATAGCCCTCATCAAGGTGATTCGTGAAAGGCACATCGGCAACATGCAGGGTGATGGTGTCGGTTGGAACTGGCACACAATACCACATAGACACATCATAGCGAATGGAGTCGAAGCCTATGATTTGTGCGTCCATCCAAGTCGTATCGCCCGATTGGTACAAATGACCATCTACCTGCGCCAACTCAACGGTTTGCTTATCCTGCTTGCGCGTTAATGAGGTATAATAGAGTTCCATATCATCCAATGAGAACATGCCGTCCATCGGTACACCATGAATATTGAGTGACAACGAATAGTCGTCATTATCGTTCATGAATAGCAGGTCGTGGTTTTGCTGGTGATAGTAGGACGCTTGTGCAGTAGTAGCAAAACGGATTGTTTTCGTTTGTTGTACGGGTGGCACTTGCCAAGTAAGGTGCAGTATGTAAATGGTGTTATCCGAGCAGCGCGCTTGTCCCGTTATGAGCCATTGCGTTGTCTGGTTAACTGTAGTTTGCTCCATCGTGACAGTAGTGAGTAGCGACGCCACCTGTACATTGGTTGCATTGCTTGTGATATTGACCACAGCATTGGCTTCGGTATAAGTAGCAGCATGTACCGTATTGTCGTAGTACATAACGCTCACTTGGTAGTCCGTGTTGGAAGCATTGACAGTAATCATATTGTATGCCTCAGCCCAAGTGGCATCTATGCGCATGTTTTGGCATGCGATATAGGCGGTATCAGTAGGATGAGGAAGCGGCGCTGCCATCTTAATCGTATAGATAACGGTGTCTGTAGCAAGAATACTGATTTGCGCACCATATGCCAACTGATTATCTTGCACATATCCCACATCTACAAGTGCTTGTATTTGAAGCGGTGTAATGGTCTTGCCATTATAGGATATACGCGTTTGGTCAAGGTCAAAATCGCTCATAGCATTGTAAGTACCTATGATTTGATTGCTCCATACCACGAGTTGCACATTCATTTGCTCGTTGTTGCCAGACAAAGTAAATTGTCCGTCCTCCGAGTGGACCTGAGCGTCCATGATAGTGACATCTATCGTTTGTTTGGCTTTGATTACATCGTGCGTTGCGTGAATGACATAGGTATTGCCATCATCGCCTTGAATAGTAGCATCAATCACTATTTGGTCAAGCGCAGGATTGATTGCTACTATCGACACAGTCATCGTGATATCATCATAGTGAATGCCTCCTTGCTCACGATTATTTGGTGTGAAGATATAGGAATAGTCGTGCAAGAAATCTTTGTGCGTGAAGGTACCGCAATAGTTGTCTTTCGGTGCTTTCCAATTGAGATAAACCTCCCAATCGTCCTCATTCTCAAGTGCCACATACCAGTCGCCCGACTTGTAGTATTTCGGTTCTTTGGTAAAAGAAGAGAAATTGAGCGTGATGGTTTCTTGTGCTTGCAACGCACTTGTTGCCACCTGTTGCAACCGAGGCATAGCAGCCATGTGCCCTGCCACCCATAAGAAGAGAATAGTTAGATAACGATATTGCATACTACATGTATTTTTGTACAAATAATGGATTATTTCACTTGCGCACCCATTGCATTGAATGCTTTGCCATCGCGGATGATATAGAGTTGACCATCAATGATTACCTTCGAAGTACCCACCATATCTTCCACTTCTATATTCTCAATACCTGTGGCTGATGCATCGTAGATGAGGTGTACTGGCACATCGTAGGAGTTTACGGCATTCACTTCGATGTACAACGAACCATTGTTATTCTTCACCTCAACAGTACCATCCACCAAGAAGTAGAGAGGCGATGCCAAACTACCACCTGATACATCAGTCACTGCAGCATAAAGACCAGGAGCCACTTGACCCGACCAAGGATCAACACCCGTGCCTGCCAGTACCGTGTTATAATCCCCTATACTTGTGATAGGATAAACACCTTCTGGCAATACTGTTTCAGGGTCAGCCTCCTCTACCAAGAGTTCGAAGTTGAATAAATCCAGCGATTCCTCTGACATGACTTCAAAATAGATAGGTCCCCATTGTGGTGTATAATCCTTGATTATCACTTTGTCTTTACCTGTAAACAAACGATCAACAGGTGTATCCTGTGTATCGTAATACAGGTGAGGTCGTTCGAGCTTAGATGTCATTGTCAAGTTGTATTTCACAGCATCATCGCCCATAATCCAACCTGTTAGGGTGATATTTTTATCTTCGTCTATCGAAACCGTTAATTCGCCTTTATCAGCAAAGATAAAACGGTGTTGTTTCGTTGTTGGATTATATACATCAAAATAGGTATCTGCACCAGCAAACTCATACTGTCCTTCGCCAAACAAGCCGAACATACCATCATTCACATATGTGCCAGCTATTTCATCTTCAGAAGCGGCATAGATAGAAGCCTTGAACGCAGTCAGAGAATCGGCAGCGAAGCCAATCAAACTATAGTAGCCACCCTCAACAATCGCATTTTCAAAATCAGCATTATTATAGGTCACATCCTTTTCTGCGATAGGAGTAGCAGGCACAGCATGCCACAAGTCTACTTGGTACAACTTGCCATCAGAAGTGATATACTCGGCATACATCTTGGTGGTATCTTCTACTTGAGAAAGCAAACCATTTTGCATAAACGCATAGTCCAAAGGTACATATTCGCCGTTTTCATTGACAATCTCCACACCAGAGTACATAGGGAAGAGGTCATCCTCTGTAAACGAGTCACCGGGGAGGAGTCCTGCCACATTCAACGAAGCATAGTATTGCTCATTTTCGTTGTACAATTGTATGTCATTGTTATAGTCTGGATAAAACATTGCCTTCGCAGACTTATCAAATGCAATGAGAATAGTATCTGTTATGGTAGGAACAGACCAAGATAAGTTCATGATATAGAGTATATTGTCATCATCCATCATATTGATATCAAGTACCCATCCATCTTTATGGCTACCCGATACGACAATGGTAGCCGCCTTAGTGAAGTAATTATTCATGGTTTGTTTGCTGGAGAGGCTCACATAAGCATCCGCACCAGAATAAGTACCAGGTTCTATCTCATTAGCCACCCAAGAACCTGCTATTTCGTATAGCAAGTTGCTTGCCTTGAAAGTAATTCGTGTATCCATCCAATCGGTTTTCAAATTGACACAAGATATTTCGACCGTGTCTATAGGTTCTGGTAGTGAGGCTGTAAAGGAAATAGTATATTCCATAAAGTCGCTACCGATCACAAATAATTCGCCAGCATATTCCCAATACGCTCCTTTCCCTTTGATACTAATGGTACACTCCAACTTCACAGGTACGATTTCAGTCCCCTTGTAGATGATTTTGCTATTTTGGACATCCACTTGATTGAGGTCGAATGTGCCCACCACATCTTCGTATGTCAACACAGAGAGGTCCAGTGTCACCTCATCATTGCTTCCCACAATCGAAAAACCATTCACATATTCCTCAATGATTGCATCTACAGTAGGTATCACAATAGAATCAGAAGACTTAATGACTATTTTCTCCGCATGTACATCAAAGGCAAATTTGCCAAAACCATCGCTACCAGACATTTTAGCTTTAAGAACAATCTTGGTCTCATTTGCGCTTATATCTTCATAAGCCACCGTCATCGCAATATCATCAAAGACGATGTAATCCATACCTGAATACATAGTGACAGCCCATGTGTAGTCCAGATTAAAATCCTCGGTAGTGAAAGTGCCTGTAAAGTCATCCTTTGGCGCTCTCCAGTTGAGCTGAATAATATGACCATAGGCAGGTTTGCTCTCGTCATAGCAACTTAACCCTACCTCCCATGATTGTGTATCCTCATAATAGTCTGGACCTTGAGTCATCTCATCAAAGAAGAGATAGACATAGTCTTGACCGACAGCTTTGGCTTGAGATGCCAGTTTTTTGCTTGGCATTTCAGGAGCAGTCTTTGCCGTTTCTGTCCGAGGCACTGCTGTATGTCCCTTCTCTAAAGCAGATAAATCAAGCTGTTGTTTCTCTGTCTCGTGCTTCGTAGGCATCCGTTTGATAGGCAATGCATATACCGACATTGCCACCACTGTAGCCATAAGAATGGTAAATAATTTCTTCATAATAGTGAAAATTAAATATGTTACTAATATTGCACAATAATGGATTATAATCGATTGCCGATAGCGTTGTATGTTTCGCTATTGCGAATAATGAGCAGCTGTCCGTTCTCCATGATTTTGCGGGTGTTAGACACTGGAGATTGTACATCCGAAACGGCAGTCATTGTGCCATCATATACGATATGTACTTCTACGCCATATGAGTTGTATGCGTTCACTTCCAAATAAGGATAGCCGTCCTCGGTTTTGGTTACTTCCACGGTGCCGCCTACCAAAAGCCACAATGGCACTACCAGCGAACCGTCCTCTAACATCTGTGCATAGAAAGAAGGCCATACGCCATCACCCTGTACGCCAGGGTTGGCATATACTGTACCATATTCTTCAGAGGCATTAATGGGGTACACGCCCTCTGGTATAATATTTTCCTCATCTGCTTCCTCCACAAAGAAGAAAAACGCAGCCATGTCCGAGCCATCTGCCGCAGTCAAGGCAAGGTAGATATAACCATTCTTCTCGCTTTGGTCGTCTATGTTCACATTATCTTCCACAGTATATATACGATCCACTATTTGCTCTGGCTCATCAAAGTCCAAGTGATTATTGAACTCCGAAGTCATCTTCACATGGTAATACACCCCATTGCGAGCAATAAACTTTGCCTCGGCTGTAATCGCTCCATTGGGTGCATGCTCTACCACCAATTCACCTTTCTCAATGGTGTAGTTTTGCCACTCTTCCTCCACATAGATAAAGGTATTGCCACTAAAGAAATCATAGCGACCACCCTCTGCGCCAAACTTACCAAACATACCATCGTTGATGAATGTACCTGCAACATCGCCATCAGTCAATGGACTCAACGAGATGAAGATAGAATTATCTGGCGTATAGGACGACAAGATATAATAGCCATCTTGCAAGGCGTTACTAAACTTCACAGGCATCTCAATCACTACAGTATCCACTGGCGTTGGAACCGTGTACCAAAATTCCACATCGTACTGCACAGCATTGAAGCCAATATAGCTGGCATTGATCACTGTGGTATCACCGCGTTGGTTCAGCACACCCTTAACATCTGCAATCTCCACACTTGACTCCACAGTCCAATCATAGAACTCGGTATAATCCAACAATACTTTTTCCATATTGAAGGACTCACCCAAACCAGTATTATAAATGGTAATAGACGCCTCATAATCATTTGCATACTGAATAAGTTGAATCATATTCAATTGATCTGCTCGGAAGCTCGCCAAAGCACTATTTTCAAATTCCACTTTCACGGTTTTAGTAGGCACTGGCACCTCAAAATTCATATCAATAGCGTAGCAATTATAGTCATCGCAATATGCCTCAATATGCACTTCCCAACCATTGGCTGCCTCAGTCATGGTCAATGTACCACGGATAGAAGAGCAGTCCAACCAAGTCTTCTTGTCAGTTACAGTCAATGCAATATTCTCATACACACCTGCTTCCGCATAGAATCCCTCATACATAGCAAAAATATCGTAATCCGCATTAGAGCCACCAACCATCATAAAGCCATAATCGGTGAATGACTCATCTACATACAAGTTATGGCATTCCACATGAATCGTATCTTTCGCTGCTGGCAATGGCACAGTCATCAACACCTTGTGCAATACAGTATCTTGATTATAGAAGTGCAATGTTGCCTGATAGCCCAAAGCCCCATTCTCCAACTCGCTCAAACCTACCATCATATTGGTTTGCATCATCTGCTGCTCTACTCCATTATAGATGATTGTAGTTTGGTTCATATCAAAATCGGCTTGGGTATATTCGCCCTCAATTGCATCAGAGATAACACCCAACTTCACTGACATATTATCGTTGCTTCCTTCCAATAGATAGTATCCAAAGTCCATGGTCACAGTACTATTGTCCAGCACCGTCTCTACAGTACTTTTAGGAGCATAGATATTGTGCTCAGCATGCACTTGGTATATTTGGTCGTTGGTGTCCATAATGGTAGCATCCAATACGATTTGCTTCAGGCTGCCCTGCACCGTCTCCGAAATGGTCATGGTCACATCCTGAAAATAAATCTCGTAGAACATATCTACCGATTGGAACCAGCCCCATGAGTAGTCCATGCTCATGTCTTCAAATGCATAAGTACCGCAATAGTTATTCTCATCGCCATACCAGCAGAGGCGAAAGGTGTAGCCCTGTGCCTCTAATGCAATATACCATTCCCCCGTAGCGGCTTCATACTCAGGACCAACGAGAAAACCATCGGCATTGAGCTCAATAGTAGCAGCCGCTGCTTTCTTCATTGGCATAGCATGCTGTTTATCAAACGACTTGTCATTATGCTTCACCGCCGCCTTATTGGCACGCTTGCGTACATCCTGCTTGATTAGGCGCACAGCACGCTCTTGACGAACAGACTTCACGGGCGTTTCCGACAAACGCTTTATTTGGGTAGTTGGTGCTGCCACAAGGGTCATGGCCATCAGAACTACCATAAATAGTGTAACCAGTTTTTTCATACTTTTCCTATTTTATTATGTTTGGGCGGCAAAGGTAATAAAAATTTTGTGAATATGCAAATTTTTTAGGCATAGATTTGTGTAGAAAATAAAAAAAAAGAAGGCACGCTCTCGCATGCCTTCCTTAGTTATTCTACAATATCTTATTTCACTTGTGCACCCATTACATTGAATGCTTTGCCTTCGCGAATGATATAGAGTTGACCATCAACGATTTGCTTTTGAACGCCTTCTACATTCACATTGATGTTCTCAACGCCTGTTTCTACTGCCTCATATACGATAGTTGCAGGTACATCGTATGAGTTGAGCGCATTGATAGTCACTTTCAAGTGGTCATTTACATTCTCTACTACTACCTCTCCGCTAACCATAAAGTAGCAAGGAGTAATAAGACCGCCCTCTGCATTCATATTGCAATAGAATGAAGGATAGATATAACCACCTTGTACACCAGGACTACTCATAACGGTTCCGTAGTCTTGTGTATCGTTGATGAGGTAAGTGCCTTCTGGGATAGTAATTACAGGATCTGTTTCCTCTACGAAGAATGCTACTGAAATTGTATTGCTACCATCAGCTGCAACCACATCAAGGTAGATTACACCCTCTGCCAAATATTCGGTATTGATCTCTACAATATCGTTGTCGTTGTATGTCACATCAAGACTACCCTCAGTCATATCATATTGCAAACCTTGTTTGGTACTGAGGTCATATTCGCAAGTGATGAAGATTGGCAAGTCGTTAGAGTTAACAGCATCTACATAAATGCTCAAGATACCATCCTTCTCGCTAACTACCACTTCGCCACCTACCATGAACCAACATGGCTCTACAATGTAACCTTCTTCATCCAGTGTTGCATACAACGAGTAGGTCAAACCAGTTGAACCCATACCTGTACTTGCCAATACGGTACCAGACTCGGTAGTACCATTGATTTGGTAGGTACCTGTAGGAATGATGGTCTTCTCATCTGCGCCATCTACCCAGAATACCAAGCCCATCAAGTCATTGCCGTCAGCAGACTCTACATCCAACATGATATAGCCAGCTGCTGATTGGTCATTGATAGTATAGAGGTCCTCTGTGGTGTACTCGTCCATGAGGAAGCCTTCAGTAGCGTCGTATTGCAAACCTTTGTTTGATATATCCACCTTGGTGCTAACCTTATATAATACAGCATTCATACCTGTCAACTCTGCCTCGATAAGTACGATACCCTCCTCTACTGGAGTTACTACTGCCTTAGCATCTGCAATAGTTACCACAGTGGTATCGCCATTGATTACGCCCAATTGGGTATAATAGAAATCGAAGTCTTCAGTAGCATACTCGCCTACAAAGTTGTCCTTATCAGCAAAGATATCCAATGTCACGATGTAGCTCTCGTTTTGATTAACGATATAGTAATCTCCATACTCTGCATAGTATTGAGCTTCAGCCAATTCGTCAAATACCACATGTACGGTATCAGTTGCCTCTGGAACTACATAACTGAGGTCCAAATTGTAGAGGATATTATCTACGCCTACTACTTGCGCTTTGATAGCAGGTTTGCCCTCTACCTCAGAAACGGTCGCACTAACGATTTCATCAAATACAATCTCCGTAGCGTCTGCAATACGGTAAACAGAACTCCATGCTACATTGAAATCCGCACTGGTAAGTTCGCCCATAGGCAAACCATTTGCCATATCAAGAGTAACCGTGTATTCGTCGTTGCTTGCTGACACGGTGCAGAATACCATACCAAAGAACTCAAACTCATCAACGGTCATGTTGGTGGCTACAATGTCAATAGTTTCGGTTGGAGCTGGTTTTGTGTACGACATAGTAATGTGATACATGACAGTATCAACACCCAAAGCATATGCATCTGCATAATAAGTACGATCCTCTTTGGTAATAACCAAGTCAAGCGCCAAGAATTCAACAAAAGTACTATCTGTGCCATCTACGAATAGGATAAAGTTGGCATAATCTACATACATATTATCTTTTGTATATTTGCCCTCTACTTGATTAGAATACATAAGGAAAGATGTATAAACACCATTCTCATCACCCCAGAATTGGAAAGTGCTGCTACTTGCTGTACCATCTACGAGTGTAGCATTAGTGTATGCCAACTCTACAGTATCTTTTGCTTCAGGCAATGGAAGTTCCGCTGCTGTTACAAGGAAGCGTGTACCATTATCGCACAAAACATTGGCAGTTAAGAATTTACCTTCTGCACTTGCTGTTACTGTTAGGGTTGCCTCTACATAATCCACATATTGTACATAACCCTCCTCATCCGAAATTGTGAGATAAGAATAACCAAGGTCAAGATCTTCAGTGGTATATGTACCTGCGAAATTCTCTTCTGGCACAATGTAGTCAAAATCCAATCGGTAAGTACCCGTTGGGTCTATGACAGCCATCCACCAGTCGCCAGAATCAGAATAATACTGATATTTCCACTTTGCTGCTACAAACTCCACGGTGTCAGTAGCCTCTGCTGCTACTTTAGCAGGAGCTTTGCGTACCGCATTAGCAGGGATAGCTTGCTTTGCAACAGGCTGTACAGCCGCTGCTTTCGCTTGGCGAGCCTCTTGTTTGTCAAGTCGCACCGCTTTAGCCTTTTGCTCTACAGGAGTGAATTGTTTCTCCATTTTTGGAGTTGTCGTTTTGAATAAATCTGACTTTTCTGCTACTGAAATAGTAGAATTAGCCATGGCACATAGCGCTATACCAAACGCCATGAAAAGAGTAAAAATTTTCTTCATACAGACTAAAATTTTGAAGTTAATATTATTAAGGACACTTTATCGTGTTGCCCTTTTTCCGATAAATCTGCCGCAAAGATACTACTTTTTTTCGGAATAAACAAAAAAAAGAGAGAAATTTTGCAAATCTCTCTCTTTTTTTTCTTAGTTATCAACAGGTATCACTTCACTTGTGCACCCATTACATTGAATGCTTTGCCTTCGCGAATGATATAGAGTTGACCATCGATGATTTGCTTTTGAACACCTTCTACATGCACATTGATATTCTCAACGCCATCACTTATTGTTCCATAAACAATATGCACAGGCACACCACAAGAGTTAACCGCGTTAATCTCAAATGCCAACTGACCTTCAGCGTCCTTAGCCACTACGACAGTACCCGTTTGGAAGAAATAGAATGGCTCTGCTACCCAACCATCCACATAGCGCGCGTAATAAGAAGGTATCACACTACCATCCCACTCCATACCTGTACTTGCCAATACAGTACCATCGAACCAAGTGCTATTAATTTCGTATGTACCTTCAGGAATAATAGTCTCTGCATCAGGCTCAGTTAGTACGAAGTAAAGAGCAGTCACATCACCAACTACATTATCGATAATTTGCATAGACACCAAGCCGTAATCTTCGGTAAAGTCATTGATAATAATTTCAGCATCAGCGCCATACACGCGATCTACAGGCCCATCTTCAGCGTCGAACTCTATGTGTGGTTCTTCGTATTTAGAAGTCAATGTCACATCGTATTGGATAGCGTCTTCGCATACTACAGAAGCAGTAAGGGTGAGATTATCTTCCTCATCGAGCGTAACAGTAAACTGACCTTTTTGGATGTAGTACAAGTCATAGGACTCAAATGCAGCATTGTATTTACCGATATAACTATTGCTTGCATCGAAGTCGTATTGACCCTCGCCAAACTTACCAAACAAACCATCGTTAACGAAAGTACCCGCAACATCATCCTTCGAAGTAGCATATACGGTTACTACGAAAGCGGTTTGCTTATCCTCGGTATAGCCTACAAGGTTATATGCTTGGTTATACTCAAAGTCAATAATCATCTCTGCATCTTTGATATCCAGTTTAACGGTTTCGGTCGCTGTCGGAGCCACATACCACAAACGCACTTGGTAGAGAACACCCTCGAAGGTCACATAGTCAGCCTCCAACTTAGTAGTATCAGCCACTTGATAAAGTTTGCCATCCTTGATTTCTGCTACGGTGATAGGAGTGCCGTCCAAAGCCTCAAGATAACTAAAGAATGCATTAATATACTCCTCGTTAAACTCGCCGCCCAACGCTACGCCAGCCACATTGATAGAAGCACGGTATTGCTCGTTCTCGTTGAAGATTTGAATATCGTTATCCAAATGAGGATAGTACTTCGCTTGTGCAGATTTCTCAAAAGCTACCACTACGGTGTCTGTTTGCTCTGGAATAGTGCGTGAGAGGTGCAAGTTGTAAATCTTGTTATCGTTACCAAGCATAGTGCCTTCGATAGCCCAGCTGTTATCATCTGCAAGCGTTACTGTCACTTGCGCATTAAGACTTGTAATGGTATTCATCTGAGCGTCGTCCAAGAAGATAGCAGCCGTATAGGTACCTTCTTCTGCTACCTCAGCTTGCCATCCACCACGAATAGAGAACTCAGGAGTCGTTGCATAGAAGTCAACAGTGCCAAAGAATCCTGCATACGAATCATCCACCTCCAAGTCAATCGCTGTCAATTCAACCGTATCGGTTGGCTCTGGTAGTGGGGCTGCTAAAATAAAGTGATAATCCACCGTATCATTAGCCATCATATTGATTTCGGTCACATAAGCCAATTCACCTGTCACAACATGAGAAGCGAGATCAACTTGTGCTCTGAATGAGATAGGAGAAAGAACTATACCTTTGTAGGAAATATGACTTTCATCCCAGATAATCATATTCTTGCCATAGGTACCAATCACATCTGCATTATCAACCACAAGCTTGACATCCAAGTCATCGTTCTTGCCCTCTACAATGAAGTTCATTTCTTCTTGTGTCAAAGTAGCATCTTCGATATAAATATCTACTTGGCCTTTGGCTATAATCTCCTCATGTTTTGCATTCACATGATAGGTATTGCCATCCTCGCCTACGAGCGTTGCTGTTAGTATGTAACGCTCCAAGTTTGCACTTACTTTCTCATGAGAAAGTGTCATCGTAATCTCAGAGAAGTGGATAGAACCATAGCTGAACGGAGTAGTCAGGTGCGTATAGTCATAGTCAAAATCCTCAGTTGTGAATGTACCGCATGGGTTATCAGCAGGCGCATTCCACTCAAGGTTCAAGTTGTGACCATACTCATTGCGTGACCAGTCGTCACAGCTCAGACCAATCCACCATTGACCTTCATCTTCGTAGCACATCATACCAGCAAAAGCATCGTAATTCAATGTCATGTCCTCTTTTTGTGCTTGTGCAATAGGAGCAGTTTTGGTAGCAGGAGCTGCTTTGCGCTCCACTTTGTCCATACCTAATACCTTAGCGACTTGCTTGTTGTGCTTCAGTTGCTTGTTAGCAAGTTCGGTAGCATATCCCGTAGGATCTTGTTTGCCTAATTCAACATGAGTAAATGCTGATACGGACAACGCTACCACAGTCATCATCAAAAGTGTAAAAATTTTCTTCATACACACTACATTTAGGGGTTAATAATTCGTTTCATCGTGCAATAACACCCTGCAAAGATACTACTTTTTTTCGAAACAAACAAAAAAAAAGAGAGAAATTTTGCAAATTCCCCTCTTTTTTTATTCATTAGTCTAACTTCTAACTGCCTATTCTACCTTTGCGCCTTGTGCGTTGTATGTTTTCCCCTCACGCTCAATGAGCAATTGACCGTTGCGCAACACCTTATGACAATTGTCCGTTGGCGATGACAAATTGTCCACACCCGTATTACGCAATGGATCATACACCACATGCACTGGCACATCGTAGGAGTTCACAGCGTGCAGTTCGAAACTGAGTTTTCCCTCTTTCTTGCTAACCACCACTTTTCCGTCCACCAAGAAATAGAGCGATGTGAAATACTCGCCATCATGCGTTGCGTAGAAGGACTTACCTAAGCTGCCATCGCCCTTGACGACAGACCAGAAGTCATCCGAATCATCTATCGTATATTCACCCTCTGGAATAACGATTTCTTCATCTACATATTCCACATATAACCATAGTGCCATCAAGTCGCTGCCCGTCATAATCTCCAGCAACACTTTATCTTTCTCTTGTTGTTCTATGGTCACTTGACTCTCATCCACAAACAGGCGCTCCACTGCACCCGACATAGCATCGTCTTGAATACGAGGTTTGTCCACCTTGCTGGTCATATTGATGCGATATGCCACGCCATTCTCTGCCACGAACTCGCCAACAAGGGTCACATCTTGCTCCTCGTCCATCGTCACGGTAGCATGTCCTTTTTCGATAGAAAGGATATCATAGTCTTTGCGCTCTGCATTCCATTTGGCGATATATGTGGAATAGCTGCCGCCGATAAAGTGAATAAAGTCATAGTTCTCGCCTGTGAATCCGCCAAACAGGCCATCGTTCACATAACTGCCTGGCACATCCTCTACCGTATTGCCCAGCAGGGAGATAGCAAACTCAATGGATTTATCTTCATTCGTTCCGACAAGCGCAAAATAACCGTCTTTCTCCAATTCGTTGTAGAAGGTAGCGTTATAGATACGGATGTCTTGGGTCTCAGTGACCTCAGGTACTGCATACCACAAGTCTATCGCATACACCACAGCATCAAAGCCCAACACATTCGCCGAGAGATAGGTAGTGTCCCCAGACTGCCATACTTGTCCCTCTGCTGCTGCCACGCTGATTGTGTCTTGGGTCTGGCGATTAGCTATCATGCAGTAGGCGATATTCAGGTTGCGTTCGGTGAAGCTCTCCCCCATAGGCACACCTATAATATCCAACGCTATATCGTAGTTCTCGTCCTTATTGGAAAGCATGAAGTCGTGCGCCAAATCGGGATAGTACGCCACGCTGGATGAGTTGTCAAAAGCGATATGCACCGTATCGGTAGCCGTAGGCGGTGTCCACGACAGGTGCAGGTTGTAGCGGATATTGTCCTCGCCAATCATGTGACCAGTGATGATGCAGTTGCGGTTGGCATCCACTGCCAGTGTGATTGTGACTGAAGTAGCTGGAATCATCTCCTGTGTCTCTATGTGCTTGAGGTCCATCACGCAGTCAGTATAAGTACCAGGTGGAATAGAATCCGCAAAGATAGCACCTGTAAGGTTGTATTCCTCGTTGTTAGCAAAGATATATACCATACCGAACAAACCAATAAAATCGGTATTGAGTGTCAGGTCATGGCAAACGACCTCAATCGTATCAACAGGTGCTGCCGCCACTACTCTATCCTCTGCATGCGCAAACACAGGTGATAATGCCAAACACATTATCGTAAAAAGAGTAAAAATTTTCTTCATACTATTACTTTGTTATTTTGTTTGCAAAGGTAGTATTTTATTTCGAGATATGCAAAAAAAAATGCGCATTTCTGCGCATTTTTTTATTTATTGAATGTCACTTCATTACTTCACCTGTGCACCTACAGCATTGTATGCCTTACCGTTGCGAATAATATAGATTTGACCGTCCTTCACAATCTTTTGTGTACCAACCATTGTCTCAACCTCAACATCCTCAAGACCTGTACCTGAAGGGTCGTAAACAATGTGTACTGGCACTCCATATGAGTTCACAGCATTCACCTCTATATAGAGAGAGCCACTCTCATTCTTCACCTCAACAGTACCATCTACAAAGAAGTACAATGGAGCTACCAATTGACCTTGTGCATTCATCTTAGCATAGAATGATGGATAAGGACTGCCATCAACAGCACCTACACTTGCCATAACTGTAGTTGGCTCCAAAGTCTTATTGATTGGATAGATACCTGCGGGGATAGTGATCTCATCGTCATACTCATCTACTACGAAATAGAGCGCAACAAGATCTGAACCATCTGCAGCACATATTTCCATATAGGCTGCATAATCATTCTCATATTTCTCGAGTAATACTTTGTCAGTTGCATTGTATGTACGATCTACCGCATCTGTAGTAGCATCATAATCCAAATACTCGTTATATTTAGAGGTCATTGTCACCTCGTATTGTACTGCGTCTGATGCAATAAGTGTAGCTACTACGGTCATATCTCCGTTCTCTGCCACAGTCACATTCATAGTACATTTCTCTACAGAGTATGCAACGGCTCTACCATTGATATTCTTATACACAGCAGTCTCGTTGTAATAGAAGTCATATTGACCTTCGCCGAAGCTTGAGAACTTACCATCATTTACGAATGTACCTGCTACTTCCTCTGTGATAGGAGCCAAAGCAATGTGGAGAGTGTTCTCCTTGTTGTAACCGCTAATCTTATAGTAGCCTTCCAATTGAATGTTATTATCGAAGGTAGCTTCGATTTCTACTTGTACGGTTTCCTTAGGAGTTGGAACACAGTACCAGAGTTGTACATCGTAGAGTACATTGTCAAAACTCAAGATTTCAGCATCAATGAAGGTAGTATCGCCTACTTGATATACAGTACCTTGTACATCAGCCATATCCACCCATGCTTGATTATCCTGTCCGTAGTTAGCGATGATGCCGCTATACTCCAAATCCAAATCAGCTTTGGTGAATGTGCCACCCATCTCTACACCAACAATATCAATTCC
>JAGBZD010000101.1 GCA_017628395.1 Paludibacteraceae bacterium
GAGGTTAGTATTGAGCAGATAGTAGTGCGGAGTGAGTGAGTGGTGCGAGCACCACGATTGAGCGACAATCTGCTAGATGCCAATAATAAACCAAAAGATCATAAAAGTGTTTAATGTATATGTCCTTTAATGTTACGAGTAAAACGTGCAATTTTTAAAAGAAACCTCACATTGACGACCATTGTCTTTAACAAATTCCCTGAGCGCCCAATGTGTTGTTTTGGGCGCAATGTTGTTGGAATAAGTTGTTGGTGTTGTTGATTAAAATATATATCATTTGCCCCTTCGTGTTGTTTCCGAATGTGTGGCAAAAAGATTTATTTAGATTTCTGCCCATAGGGCAAGGAGATAGTAAGTACCAACATGTATATCGTTCCCAAATAATTTTGGTTAATTTTCTATAATATACTACAATTTTGGTAGTGCAAAATGTTTGTTGCTTCATATTCTTTGCCGTAGCACAATGTTGGTGCCACGGTAATAATCGTTCAAGCGAATGCGAGATAAGAATTGTTGTCTTTGTTGTCGTCCTCACTCCCCTTTTTCCGTTTTCCCCTTTCCGTTTTCACTTTTCAGCTCCCCAAAAAAATCACCCCAATTGGCGATTTTTCTTGCACATATCAGAAATATTCACTACCTTTGCAGGCAAAATGTCAAATCGTAACTTGTAAATCATACCATGTTCACACCATCCGACTTGGCGCAACTTGAAGCGCGTGGCATTTCCATAGAGAAAGCCGAAAAACAACTCCAGTCTTTTGCTACTGGTTTTCCTGAATTAGATATCGTTTCTGCTGCTTCAGTAGGAAACGGAGTGCTTAACCCCACAGAAGAAGAGATTGACGCCTATGTCAAAGCGTGGCAAGACTACCTTGATGAGGGACATACGGTCCTGAAATTTGTGCCTGCCAGTGGTGCGGCAAGCCGTATGTTTAAGAACCTCTTTGAATATCTGGAAGATGGCAAAAAGACCGATTTCATCAAGCAATTCTTGTCGGAAAAAGACCGCTTTGCGTTCGGTCCTCAACTCGCTGGGCTGGATGAGCAATCCGCTGTTAGTCACTTGCTCAAAGATATGAACTATGGCAATCTGCCAAAAGGTTTGCTCCTCTTTCACTCCTACGAAGATGGTCCTCGCACCCCCGCATTAGAGCACTTGGTGGAGGGTGCGATGTATGCGGCGTCAAAAGGCGAAGTAAATATTCATTTCACCGTCAGCCACGAGCATCTGCCTCTTTTCCAAGCACATATAGCAGAGCATCAAGTGGCATACGAAGCTAAAATAGGTGTGAAATTCCATGTGTCGTACTCCGAGCAAAAGCCTTCCACCGATACGCTTGCAGCTAACCCAGATGGCACACCATTTCGCACAGAGGATGGCAAGTTGCTTTTCCGTCCGGGTGGACACGGTGCACTCATCGAGAACCTCAACGAGCAATCGGCAGACATCATTTTTATCAAGAATATCGACAATGTGGTGCCCGACCGCCTCAAAGGCGACACCGTGCGCTATAAACAACTGTTGGCTGGTGTGTTGGTGACTGAGCAAAAGAAAGTGTTTGCCAAGCTCCAAGACCCTAACCTCGCGCCCGAAGAGAGAGCCAAACTGCAACGCCCATTGCGCGTATGCGGTGTGGTGAAGAACACGGGCGAGCCGGGTGGTGGTCCATTCCTCGTGCGCGAGGAGGATGGTACGCTCTCATGCCAGATATTGGAGTCAAGTCAGATTTCAGACCCTGCATTGATGCAACAAGCCACTCACTTCAATCCAGTAGATTTGGTCTGTGCTACGCGCGATGCAGAAGGCAAATCGTATCATTTGCCAGACTTTGTGGATGAGAAGACGGGCTTCATCTCGCATAAGTCCAAAGACGGTAAGGAACTGTTGGCGTTGGAGTTGCCAGGGTTGTGGAATGGTGCTATGAGCCGCTGGAATACCATCTTCGTAGAGGTGCCTGTCAGCACCTTCAATCCTGTGAAGACAGTCAACGACCTCCTTCGCCCAGAGCATCAATAGCCTGCTCCTGCAACTTTTTTTACTCAAAATTTGCAAAATCACAAATTTTGTAGTACCTTTGCATCGTTAAACCCTATAGCAGCTGTTTGTATTATGAATACCACTATGCGTTTTTGCCCCGAATGTGGCACTAAATTAGAAGAAGTATTTGCTTTTTGTCCCGAATGTGGTGCAAGTTTAGCAGGTGTCTTTCCTGTTGCAGAACCTTCTGAAAGTCAGGGTACTACCATTGATCGAAGTGCTGCTAACTCTAACGATACCGTAGATGATACTTCTGCTCCGCCCGTGCAAGCCCGTGGGTTTATTCTAACCAATATCACTGCTTTGGCAAGTCGTTTGCGCACGAATACGACTACTATCGCAACTTTGTTAACATGGTATGTGGAGAATATGCGTCAAATGGGTGTGGCGTACAAAGTGTTGGATGCGGGTGACTATACCTATCAAAAGAAACCGCTTTTTGGCAATCCCAAACATGTCTCTTTGACGCCTAACGACCCGTGGTATGCATATGCAGATATACTGAAAGATCAGCATGACTATGAGGTGAAAGAGCATTTGCCTGAAACAGATTATCTCTTTATTGTAGGTGGAGATAATGTTGTTCCCATGCCTTGTATGCCTAACTATATTACAAAGTTTGACAAGTATTTCGACACTGATTTGTTGTATGCATATCCATACGGTGCAGATATGGAGCGTAAGTTGCTGTCGCAAGAGATATTCAAATACGATGCATTATTCTATATAGGTCGATTGCCTATTGCTGAGGATGGCAATTTGGGCGATTTACAAGGGTATTTTGAGCGAGTAATAGCAAACGGTTGCGCTGTGGAGGTGAAAGAGGCTTATGCACAATGCGATCCGCATTGGAGAAATGTGACCATGATGCTCACAGATGAGTTAGCCCAATATGATTTGTTCCCTCGTTATGTAGATGAGATACCGACGGATATATTGTATCAAGGGCGTCTGTTTACTACACCAAGTGTGCGTGTTATTCCTCAAACACGCCAACAATATCCTTTTGCGTTTAATACGAAAGCCAATTATATCTTCTTTAATATGCATGGTGGTGGCGAAAAGACGGTAGCTGGCTTTTACGGTAAAGGGCTTAATGCTCAATATGCAGAAGAAGGATTTGCACCAGAGGTGTTGGCTCTTTCAAAAGTGCCGAATATAGTATTTACCCAAGCGTGTTACGGAGGTAAGTTTATCGGTTATACTAAGCGTTATAGCACGCTGCTGACTGCAATGTCCAGCAATACATTAGCATATGTAGGTTCTTCGCGTGTCGCGTTCGGAGCTGAAGACAAAGAGGCGGGTATTTATCTTTCTTCTTCGGATATTTTAGCCAAAGTGTTTAATTACTGTATGCTGCAAGGTTGTACTGCTGGTTCTGCGTTGTTTCACGCGCGTGTTCAAACCTATAAGAATTCTCCAGGATGCCTATATCATGCCCTTACTATAGGAGAGTTCAACCTATACGGCGACCCGTTGGTGCATATTCGTAGCAACGGAGAACACTACAAGCAAGTAGGTAGCAAAGCAGCAATGTTGGGACCTAACGATAGAGTAGGTGTATTACATGATGAAACACTCATGGACAAATCTGCGAATGTACAACAGAGCATCTTGCAGCAAGTGAGATCCGCAGTGGATAAAAATATCATGGATATATCAAATTGCCTATCAAAAACACTGTATGCGCAGTATGGCATTGAAGCACGCGAACCTGCTGTCATAAAGCGTATAACATATGCGGACGGGCATAAAGAATTGAATTTTATTTACGACTTGCCAATTGAGGCTGGTCTTGCAAATAGCGTGATTGCTATTACCTCAGAGCAAGGCGATTTGCAAACCGTGATGACAACCAAATAAGGGCAATCTATAGAACTGCCCAATAAGATATTCACCCTAAAAACAGAAAGTATATGAGTTACTGTACAAAATGTGGTAAAGAATTGAAAGAAGGAGCTAAATTTTGTGTTTATTGTGGCGAGAAATTGCCAGTTGCTCCACAACCTATTGACGAAACACCGCAAGAAGAAATAGCGTTAGAAACGAATGGTGAACTGCAAGATAATGACTTGCAAGTAGCGAACAGACGCGTGTATTGGGATGTGCAGTCTGGTCAAATAGCACGAGTGATTCAGTCAAACGAGTTAGCACAATTCAAAGATATAAAGGGTGTTGTCATTTCTGAGGGTACTACTGCTTATGTTCGTGTGAATGGAAAAACAATGCTGGTTTTAGAAGGAGGAGCATACGATTTTAAGCAAACTATATCCGATAAACAAGCTACTGGCATTCAGCGAGCGTGGAATATTATCAAGGGACTATTTGCAGCCAAGAAACAACCGACTGTAGAGGAAGAAAAAGCATTGATGGATAACATTCGCCGAGAGAATAGTTTTACCATTGTGGTAATGATGAACAAAGCTTTCCAACTCTTGGTCGGAGCGAAACAACCCACATTGGATGATTACAAGCACTTTGTGCCAATGCAACTACAAACACGCTACTATACCTTGCAGGTAGGTGTAAATGCGTATTTCCAAATCCAAGATAAGGAGTTGTTTATTCTGCATTGGCTAACAAATAATACCATGCTGACTACCGCGCATCTGGTAGATGAATTAAGCGACATTATTCGTACAAGATTAGCGGCATGCTTAGAGGATACAGAATGGGATGGAACCAAGATACCCGATGACTTGCGTCGCTCGCTAAAAGATGAACTGAATAAAGATGCGGTTAATCAGTATTTTGGTCTCAATATCGCACGCGTGGTTGAAATCACAGCCGTGAGTGAGGATTTAGAACGATTCCAACAGTTGAGTACAGAAATGTATTTAAGTGAACAAGAATTGGATTACTTAAAACGCACCAACGACTTCAAGAACCGTTTGGCAGAAGTACAAAATGCACAACAAATCCACGAAGCAAGAACAGACCTTGAACTGCAACGAGAGTTAGATAAAATCAATCAAGATAATTTGCTTCGCGAAGATGAATTAGAAAAGTTCAAATTAATCTTAGAAACAGAAAGACGAATACGAGAAGCCCGTAGCAAGGAAGAGGAGGAAATGGTGTTGGCAGAGATGCGTCGCGCAGGTTTGCTCAGAGAAATAGATTACAAACGCTTAGAGCAAGACGCTGAACTCGAACGAAAACGAAAAGAAGCAGATTTTGATTTCGAGCAACAACAACGCCAAGAAGAACTCAAAGCACAACAGCGCCAACGCCAATTCGAGCAGTTTATGGCAATGGAGAATGCCGCTAATCAACACGAATTAGAGATGGCGCGTATTCAAGCTGCTGGTAATCAAGAGTGGTCGGAGAGATTACGCCAACAACAACAAGCACAAAACGACCAAATGATGCAACTGCTCCAAACGATGGCTGGAGCACGCGCACCACAACCCGCGCCACAACCAACATACCAACCACAACCTACTGCTACTAAATTCTGCCCTGAATGTGGGAAACGCATTCCCGTAGAAAGCAAGCATTGTCCAGAATGTGGCGCAAAACAAATATGATAAGATAATCAAAGCATTGATTTATGGAAACAATTATAGGAATAGTGCGAGTTCAACGCGATTTTGTGGACTCAAAATCAGAGGGACTATATGCACATATTATTCAAGATTCAGGAGAAGACTACATTCTTTATCGTCCACATGTATTGGCGATGGATGATGTGTATTTTCATGAATTTGACGGAAAACAGGTGAAAATAATAGGCGAAATTGAACAACGCTTAGGATACCTGTGTGTAGAAGAAATAGTAACTATTTAATAAAAAACAATATGTCAACCTACAAATGCCCAGAGTGTGGCAACCCAATCCTTTTGAACGAGCGCCACTGCGCGAATTGTGATTATGATGTGACAGATGCTGAGTATGCAGCACTGGTGCCAGCCCAACCAGCTAATCCTATCGTGGAAAAACCCACTGTATCACAACCGACTACATCACAAAATCCAGTTGCCACAACAGGAATAGATACGGTTATGGCGCATGGTAATGTGGATGCCTCTACACACCATACGGAAGATAATTCTACCCTCAATATTGATAATTCAAAAACGGTTCACAATACCAATCAAACTGTCACCAATACCTTTATTATTATGGGTGGTGGAACAACTCCAATGCCACAAAATATGGATCCACAGATAGCGGATGCTATCAAGCAAGCGCAACAGATTGCACAACCGACTACTCAACCCACAGCACCAACACCACCTGTCACACCAACTCAACCTAAGGCTGAAGAAGTAGGACAAAAGGGAATTGGTTCTATTGATGGTCGTCGCCCCGACTCTCCAAAAACGCCTAAAAAGTGGTGGATTGGAATCGTTGTTGTTGCGCTCATTGTTGTCGCTGCTGTCGCTGTACTTGGTGGAAAAGAAGAACAATCTCCAACCCAATCAACGACTACAACGCAGGCTCCTAAGGCAAATACTCCCAAAGCGAATACACCTAAAGCAACAACTCCTAAAGCGGTAACAGCAGCACCTGCAGCAACCCCTGCGAAAACCACATCTGCTTCTGCTGCCCAAACACCAACTGCCAACCAAAAACCTGCTGAGGTAAAACCTAAGGATGCAAAGTACGAAGCAGGAATGAGTGCCTACAAGGCTGGTGATGGATTAGCAGCGATACAAGCCTTCAAAGCAAGCGGATCGAGAGAGTCCTTGCGCATGCTGGGGAAAATTTACGAAGAAGGATGTGGTAGCGTGGAAGCAAACGCCATGATGGCAAGAAAGTACTACAAAGAAGCAGAAAATAAATAAATATTAATATCATTTATTATTAACCATTTAATTTTTTTACATTTATGAAAAAAATCTTTATTTTTGCAGCGGCAACCTTGATGTCGTTGTCCACAATGGCAGGTAAAAAAACAGTAATCGCTGTTGGCGAGTTTGAGTCTGTATCAGCTGTGTCTCATACCGTAGAAGAGAAAGTACACCAAAATGTAATCTCAGGTTTGAGTGCTGTCAACCATTTGCAAATGCTTGAGTCACAAGACGGCTTGGGAGCTGACTACTTGATAAATGGTAATGTACTTTCTTACAATGTGACCAGAATTACCAAAGAGGACGGCTCGGTTTGGTGGAAAACAACAATGAGTTATAGTTTAGATGTTACAAACCTAAAAGATGGTACCAAAGTAAGTAAGACCTTCAAGTATGATGGTAGCGATGGCTTGCTCAATGTTAAATATGGATATTCACAAGATGAGAATGCCAGCAACGAGGCTGTGTTCAATTACATCCCAAAAGATATGAAAATCTTTGCAGCTGAAACCTTCC
The DNA here is from genome assembly GCA_017628395.1 of Paludibacteraceae bacterium. Taxonomy (GTDB): domain Bacteria; phylum Bacteroidota; class Bacteroidia; order Bacteroidales; family Paludibacteraceae; genus Colicola. The sequence goes on from JAGBZD010000101.1 coordinate 7,349, forward strand.
CTTTGTCTGGTCAAGTTGTAGAGTCTGATTACACACTCGACAAGAAAGGTAAATTGACAGAGTGCTACATCACATTGGGTTCTGAAGATGGCGTATCTGAGAAATCAAAATTCGAAGTTCTTTTAGGCAAGGTTGTTGCAGGTCGTACAACTACTTCTAAAGCAGAGGTAACACTCCAAGTCGTAGAGGTTGTTGCTGGCGATTTGGCTCGTTGTAAAGTTACTGGTAAAGATGCTGCTACTGTTGCTGCTGCCTTGGAGGCATATGCTGCCGATCCTAATGCTGCATTGCCAGTGCAAGTGAAAATGATTCCACCAAAAGATTTAGGAGGTTGGTTCTAAAATGAAAAAGTATTTCATACTATCTATATTCCTCACCCTTGCATTTCTTGTAAGGGCTGAGGAGTATCTTGATATGGCAACCTTTGTTTCTACGCAAGGAGGTTCTGCACTATTTCAATCTACTGGAATAGGCGAGAAAGCAAAGGATATTGAGGAAAATGCCCAAAAATCCCTTTTTCATCAACTCTTCTATAAGGGTATAGAGGGTGTAAACGATGGCAAACCTTTGGTGGTGACAGAGAATAAGATGTACACCAATTCTTTCTTTAATGAAACCAATCGCTATGTGGCTTATGTGGTTCCCAATACTGTGAAACCAGTAGGGAAAGCCATCAAGGCTGGCAACAACAAAATGGTTACCTATCAAATCACCATACGGTTGCAGCAGTTGCTCAACGATATGAAACGCAATAAAGTGTATAGCGAAGATGATATTGCAGGGGTAGAAGCTACTGAGGTTCGCGAAACGGAGGGACTCGTTCTTCCTACTATCATTGTTGTTCCTTACAAACGAGACGGAGAAAGTTATTCCAAAATCTTGCAAAGCGACTACGATAGGCGTATCGCTGTTAGTAGTGTCCAAAACGGTTTGGAGAAACGCAATATCACTACTGTGGATTTGCAAGGAAAGATTGACGCAGTAGCTCGCCGTGCCGCTTACGAACAGAATGCAGGAACTGCTGAGAGTAGCGACAAACAGTTGCTCATGACATCTGGAGCAGATGTCTATGTTACTGTGGATATAAACAAAGATATCAAACCCGAAGGCTCACGCGTAGCACTTATTTTGAAGGCATACGAGACCGCTTCTGGAAATATCTTAGCATCTCAAACTGCTACTCCTGTAAGACGCTTTTCTACCACAGCTGTTGATGCCCTCTGCAAACACACTGTAGATGGATACCTACAAGAGTTCCTTGATGATATTGTTGAGAATTTCCGTCCTGCTGGAGGTACACGCGTAGTCTTGCAGTTTGCTATTGGTGCTTCATCCATGATGACAATGAACACACCTGCTGGAGCACATGGCTATTCGCTCAGCAATATCATACGCCAATGGGTGCGTAAGAATGCATACCAAGGGAAATATCATTTGCAGGGTGTGGTAGATGAAAGCATAATCTTTGATTATGTTACCATTCCACCAAAAGACACCGATGGATTGCACATGGACGCTGCGCAGTTTGCCTTTATCATAGAGCAATATCTGAAAGAAGATGAAGGCGTGGATTGCTCTACGAGAGTTGATGGAAATAATATATTGATAACCATAGAATAATTGCTATTATGAAACGATTATTACTCTTATCTTCTCTTCTAATTACGACAATACTTACTTTTGCAAAAGAACCCAACTGGCTCACAGAGCGCGCCAGCGAAACAGCATATATTGGTGTCGGAGCCGCCTCTATGACTGAGCCTGCATGGGAACAAAAAGCAGCAGAAAATGCATTGGCTGATTTGGCGCAGCAACTAAGTGTCTTAATAGAAACCAATTCCTTTATCGCTAAGGTAGAGATGAATGATTCCGATAAGGAATACTTTTCGCAAACGACCAAAGTGTCTGCGAAAAACCTCTTGGACGGACATGAAATAGTTGGTTCTTATAAGGATAAAAAAACAAACACCTACTTCGTTTGTTATCAGTTGAATAAGCAGACATACCTGCTGAATAAAGCAAATAGAGAAAAAGAGATTGCAGAAGCAGGATACGCTTATTTGGCAGACGCGCAAAAAGCACAAAATGAGGGAGACCTATTTCGTGCGCTGACCCTTTATGAGAAAGGATTAACAGCCGTTGAACCATGGCTTTTCCTTAATCTCAGATTGACGCGTGAAGGGCAACAAGTGGATGTCCCTAATGAGCTCTATAGAGGCTATATTTCTGTCTTTGACGGAATCCAACTAACGGTTGAACCTACACAAATCACGCTCAACGACGAATCAATCAACCAAGATATTCGTGTGCATCTTACTCAAGGAGGAGTTGGTGTCGCTAATATGCCACTCGTGGCTTCGTTCGAAGAAGGTAGTGGAGTAATTGCCGAGAAACGCAAAACAGATGAGTCTGGCTACGCTTATTTCCGCCTCACAGCGATTACGGGAAAAACTACTACCGCTCTCATCCGTTTTACACTCGCAAGAGAAGTAATGAGCGGAATCAGTGCTTCCTATCGCAGACTACTTTCTACGCAAAATTGGCCAGAAACATTCTGCCGAATAGAACTTGCACAAAATACGGCAAAGACGGCATACTTACATAATGCTGGCTGCGACCTATCGGCGCTAATGAAGCAACTCACAGCCATCTTGGGTAATAATCATTTCACCATAACACCTGATCCCGATGAAGCGGAAATCTTCATAGAGGTTAAGAATACCGTTGACTATGTAGGGGTCGTTGCTGGAGAGATATACAATCTCAATGAGAGCCATGTCAACCTGCATATGAAATTTTATGATAACAATACGCAGCAGTTACTCTATACCTATGACATCCAGCAACTGCGTGTCTTGTCGCCTGAGAAAAATAGCATAGAGCAGACAATGGCGCAATGCATGCGTGAACTGATAAAACGCGTGCAGAAAGAATTGCCCAAACAACTAATACTAACCACTAAATAGTGATATGAATCGGATAGTTTATTTTTTAATAGTAGCGCTGCTATGCGTAAGTTGTAGAAGTCAACAGCGCTTAATCAATGGCAACGAACAGTTGTTGGATATTCCTTGTTCCTCTATTGTTAGCGATGCATTTACCACTCGCGCTTTAGGTACAAGTACTTCCTCTAATATACAAGGAGCGAAGGATAAGGCTGCTGTAGCTGCGCGTAATGAATTGGCGAGTACGATGCAAACTTCTGTACAACGAGTAGTTGATACCTATGCCGAGTCATATGAGGGAGATACATTGTCGCGCTTTATATCTATAACGCAAGATATATCACACTTGACTTCTTATCAAGTATTGGTCGGTAGCACAATTGCGTGTGAGAAAATCACACAGACAATAGACAAGAAGACGAAAAAGGTTCTCTACCACGCATATGTTGTTGTTGAAATAGATAACAGAAAAATCTTAAAAAGCCTTGAGCAAAAGTTGGAAACTGCGATTAGTCAGGGAGATACTTTCCCTGTAGATTTGGAACTCGAAAAATTGCAACAGCTATTTCATAACGAAATAGAAAAACTACATAACTAACTTTCTGCTATCATCAGTCTATTTTTCTGATCAATGTTCAATAGTAAACGAGCATATTTCTTTGACATGGATGGGGTGTTGTTTAATTCAATGCCCCATCATGCTATCGCATGGGAGGAGGTGATGAAGGAGCATGATTTGCCCTTCACCGCCTACGATTGTTATCTCAACGAAGGGCGTACGGGCGAATCGGTGATTCGTGAAGCCATGTGGAAAGCACGCAATCGCGATGCTACGCCCGATGAAATCAAGCAAATCTACACAGAGAAGTCCGAACGGTTTAATCTGTTAGCACAGCAAGCAGGTGGAACGGTGGTTATTGACGGCGTAGCAGAGGTGCTGCGCTATGTGCAATCTACTGGTAGTCAGATTTGGGTGGTCACAGGCAGCGGCATGCGCAGTCTGCTGGATAACCTCAACAATGCGCTGCCGCCTGTCTTTCAGCGCGATAGAATGATTACAGCTTTCGATGTTACACACGGCAAACCCGACCCCGAACCCTATCTGAAAGCGTGGGAACGCTCTGGACTGCCCAAAGAGCAATGCTTTGTCATTGAGAATGCGCCTTTGGGTGTCCGTTCGGGCAAAGCAGCAGGACTGACCGTTTATGCGGTGAATACGGGTATTCTTACGCGCGAAGACTTAGCCCAAGCGGACCAAGTCTTCGATTCAATGGCGGAACTGCTGGAGTTCCTAAAACAGTAAGGTCTATTCCTTAAAGAATTTCCCCACACGATTTCCTACTTGCACGATGTACATTCCTGCAGGTAGTCCTTGCACGGGTAGGGTGGTGACTGCGCCATCTACTGCGTGTGTCATCACTATCTTGCCGTGTGCGTCATATACCAGAATACGCTCGGATTCATCGGCATTGTTCATAAACACATTCAGATACGCTTCCGCAGGGTTAGGGTAGAGCATTAGTGCCAATGGTGTAGCGATATTCTCAACGCTGGTATCTTTCTCATCCTTGAAACTGATAGGTTGAGTACATGTCTCGCCAAACACATTGGTGATGAACGCGCGCACATACGATCCTTGGTAGCCGTCGTAGCAGAAAGTGTTGCCTATACCTACTACCGTGCTACGAGCGGAAGAAGCTGCGCTGGAAGTCTTGTCTGTTGCATAGATCCAATGCACCAATCCATTGGCATTGATGGTAATAGTCTTGCTATTCTCATTAATGGTGATAGCGCTGATGCGAGGTGCTTTGCCTTCGCCACTGCCTTTGGGCTCGTAGCAGAAGTAACTCTCACCCTTGCGCATGGCGTCTTTCAGTTCCTCTGTGGTGAGGTCTTCCATGAGCATGTAATTGTAGTTGCGGAAGAGTTGTTCGTTGTTGTGGGTGTCATCGCCTGAATAACCAAACACATTGCGCTCTGGCATGGTGCGTTGCAAGATTTGATCCCACAAGATACGGTCATTCGGACGGCGGTCGCCTTGGTTATAAACCTCCAATCCAACGAGAGATGGGAATGTTTGGAAGTTTGTTGCATGCCAACCTGGTCCGTCTTTCTGTGTTTCGCTGTAGGTGTTGTCAATGCTCCAGTATTGTCCTGGGTGGTTGATGATTTGCATACCGCCGAGGGCATAGGTGTAGGCGTAGGACTCTTGCAAGGAAGCAAACTCCTGTCCTTGACGACCCGTGAAGAAATCGTTGTGGTGGTTGAACTGCCCACCCGTGCGCTCGCTCCAACTGTTGGTGTTATCCTTGCTGAGCTCATTGCCAGGCACAGCCAACATACCCAATGCAGCAGGGTCGCGCGCAGGCACGGTAGTCATATATTGTGGGAACAACTGCCATGGATAAGGATTGTAGTCATGGTCAGTTAGAGCAAGAATCTTATACCCTGCTGCGTGGTATTTGTCCACCACATTGGCAGTCGTAAACTCATCAATCGCATCGTTGGATTGGGTGGTGTGGGTATGGAAATTGCTCTTGTATTGGTTCACTGTCGCCCACTCAATCTCGGCGTATGGGTTGTTGGCTATAGCAGGGACGATGGTCTGTCCGTCCACCACTTTGACATATACCGCGCGATGCGCTTTGGTGGTTGTGCCGTTGAGTTCGATGTCCAAATAGAAACCGTAGATACCACTTTCAGGCGATGAAATCGTGTAAAACTCTTCGCCGTTGCTGCCCTTGCTGAGGGTGATAGCCGAGGAAGGTTGGTTGTTGTGATTCATGCGGAAAGAAACATTATAGCCATTCTTGTTGGCGATTTTCACGGACATCTTCACAGGTGTACTGGGGTGTACGACTGCGGGTTCTACCTTGAAGTACTCCAAGTCAATATCCGAACTGCCCCATGCAGTCTCCTCCACCGTGAGTTGGTTGGTCAGATAGGAATAACGAACGGTGGCTTTGAGGCAGTTGGCTGATACGCTTGTGCTAACCAATTCGCCCATGTCGCTACCCGAGTTCACGCTGCCATAATGCACAGAAACGGTCTTATCATCGGTGAGGGAGATAGTCGCCGAGAGTTCGTAGTTACTGCCCTTGGTCATGGTGGTGCCATTAACCTTGAAGTGGTCAGCCGATGCCGCCGATTGCTCGTAACTACCGTCTGCAAAGACGGCTACGCGTTGCCATGAAGTGGTCTTGCGCGAGTCTTTGAAACCAATATCTTTAGGCGAAGTCATTAGCAATTCGCCGTCGCAGTTGCTTCCGCTATTGAGGTTCCAGTAGTAGGAGTATTTCTTGTTGTCCACAGGAATCTCCTTGACCAATACTTGTGCAGGGGTGGCTGTCTTGCCGTCTTTATAGAAATTGCCCTTTTGGGTAGGTGTACCATCGCATGTGAGCGAGGTAGTGCCTTCGCCTTTCATAAAGTACCAAGTGTTGGCGGTGTAATCGGTAATAGATTGCTTGTTACTAATTGTTGCTTCTGTAGTAGGTAACTCAATAGGTATATCAAATAGTGTCGTAGCAAACATTGTTCCCCAAGTGCGGTCATCGTGTTCGCCTTCTATCTTGTACACATGCGCAAAGGATACATTGTTGTTAATCCAATTCTCGTAATATGCTATCTCATCGGTTATCCAATTGCTATCCGCAGAAGTTTCTACGAAGAGGAAGTATGTGCTGGTGTATGTAGGAGTCAGTTGTCCGATGAAATCGCGTAATTCTTTTTTATTATACCAAAATGCAGGAGAGAACATTACACACCTTCCAAACAAGTTGGGGTGCTGCATGGTAGCATAGAAAGCAAAGAGTCCTGCTACATCGGCACCCATGATATTGCAGTCGGAATTGTTCGATGAAATCGCGTATTTTTGTTCAAAAGCAGGCTTGAAGTCCTCTACAAAGCTTTTGAGGAAGGCGTCTGCTTTGCCTGTACCTGCGAAATCTGCATTAGCCCAAGGAGTGAACTCGGGTAGTTGAGCATAGATGACTGCGATAACACCTACCTCTGTGCCATTCTTCTCCAATTCTTCCACCGTTTCTGCTACGCCCCATGAGTCGGAATAGAGGATACGGTCGCCCATCTCGGTGTCGGAACCTGCATCGCGGTAGCGTTGGTGACGACCGAACATATAGGTGACGGGGTATTGCTTGGTCTTGTCGTAGTGGGTAGGTAAGAGAATTTGAACGGGATAAGTGTTGCCTGCAATCGTCCAGTTTTCTACGATTCCAACAGGATTGTAGGTGTTTCGCCAGCGTGCTACAATGTCGGGATTGCCAATGGTCTTGCGGTTGGTTACTTCGCCATCGGAAGCGGTGACTTCCACATATTTCCAATCGGGACCACAGATGTATTTGTATCCTTCGGACGCGCTAATATCGGCGGTGGTGATACCTGGGATAGTGACGGTGAATTGGTCTTTTCCTGCCACTTTGTCCATGCTGACAGCTGCACCAGCCGCCCAACTACTGAGTTCGGGCAGTGCGCCTACGACAAAGCAATGTTTGGTGCCAGAGGGTACATTCACGGTAAAAGTCACATCGGCTTTTACGAAAGAGACTGCCATTAAAATGCCAATCAAGAAAAGGGAGAATCGTTGTTTCATAGGTATAATCGTTGTGTTTATACTAAAAATAGTTCTTGAGGATAATCTATTTGCACAAGGAACAGACCTTCGGCGGGGGCAGAGTCGCCTGCGGCGGAGCGGTTGTGCTGCGTTATGACCTCAGCGAACTGCTCCTTAGTCATCTTGCCACGACCAACCTCAAATAGTGTACCCACCACCGCACGCACCATATTACGCAGAAAACGGTCGGCAGCAATCGTAAACACTGCATGCCCATTGCCCAGTTCACGCCACTCCGCTCGCGTGAGATTGCAGATAGTAGTCTTGACATCCGTATTCGTGCGGCAGAATGAAGCAAAATCCTGTTTGCCAATCAACAACTGGGCCGCTTCGTTCATAGCAGCGAAGTCCAGCCCTGGGCGTACACGCGTGGCTTGCTGGCAAAGGAATGGGTCTTTGTGATCCACCACATGATATTCATATGTGCGGCGCACAGCAGAGAACCGCGCATGCGCATCGTCCGTCACTGGATAAATATTAAAAATAGCGATGGAATCGGGCAAGATGCCATTTAATCGGAAACATATATGACCGGCATCCGGCATCTGGAAACCAATATCAAAGTGTGCGTACATCTCGCGGGCATGGACACCTGCATCGGTGCGACCAGCGAAAGTGAGCGGAACCTCCTCACGGAAAATCATAGCCAACGCCTGCTCCATCGTCTCCTGAACAGTAATGCCATTGGGCTGGCGTTGCGAACCGTGAAAAGCGGTGCCATCGTATGCAAAACGGATGAAAAATCTCATAAGCTCCTTTGCGCAAGCGCAAGAAATCTAAATTAATCTTATATCAATGCTATTCGTTCTATTACGATAAATCTTCAGTAAATTATTTTTTGCTCAAAAATGATGCTATTTGTTGGTTGATTTCGGGGGAGAGGTTCTTTGCCCATGCCACGGCACAACCGCCACCTATCAGCACAACGGTTCGCAGAAGACTACTAATCCATATATTATTGATAGGCACATATTTGAGCCAAAGGAAATTCAAATTCAGAATCACCACAATCAGCAACAGAATCTTCAGATGCTGGCGCGTGAAAGTGGGAGTTTTGAGTGTCAATCGCACCGTCAGCACAATCAGCACGAAATAGATAGCGTACGATATGAGGTTGCTGATTGCCGCACCCTCCATGCCAAAATGAGGGATAAGGTGATTATTCAGCAAGATAGATGTGGTGGTTAGGATAAACGAAAACAACAAAGAGAAAGCATAGAATCGGGAATAATTGAGTGCCGAAGAGGTAAACGAACAAACGGCAATAATGAGTTGGCTGGTGCCTAACATCAGCACCACCTGGCGAGCCGCAGCATAGGTGTCACCGTTAGGAAGGATATGGAAAATAAGGTCGATATTGAGCCAAATAGCACACAGAATCATGCCACCAATGAGCAACAAGGTACTGCTGACCTGTTGCATAAGATGGGCAGTTTCGCGCTGGTTGTTCTCCTTGATAGCCGTTGCCAACTGCGGCGAAGCAATAGCCACCACCGAACGATACGGGATACTGACCATTACCGCGATATAGGTAGCAATGGCGAAGATGCCCGTGTAATTTAGTCCCATTTCAGCGGTGATGAAGAACGAGGAGAGGGTAGGGGCAAGCACGCTGGCAACTGCGGAAACGAGCAGAAAACCAGTATAAAGGATATACTGACGAACCAGCGAACGATTCTCACGCAGGAACTGCATATCAGGGCGCAACGACACCTCTCCCAATGAGAATAGATAGCCCATATTGCAGAGCATTGCCACCGCATAGACGGCGCAAAGCGCGATCACGAATCCGTTGATATTCAGGAACTCAAAGGCATAAAGCAGATAGACCACGAGCAACCCGATACGGGTGATGAGTTCGCGCACCGCGCGGGGCACAACGATATGCATACGCACATTGGCGTTGGTCTCGAAGATGGTCTGGTAGAGCATGAAAAACGCCATAGGTAGCACCATATAGTAGTACTCCACAAAGAGGGGGGACTTCTCGCCAAACCAACGGCTCAGCGGCTCGTGGCATGCACAATAAATAGCGGTGAATAGGGCAAAACCTACGAGTGGCACAATCAGCGTCCAGAAGAAAAATCCGTGGTCAGAGAGTTGTGTAGAGTTGTTTAGCGGTTGTGTAGAGTTGTTTAGCGTTGTTTTTTCTGTGGAAGACAATTCTAAACTATCCTGCACCATTCTACACGATTCTACACTATGCTTAAAATGCGGATAAAAGCGGATAATAGAGGACGATGTACCCAATTGGGCAAGTCCGATAAAGAGGGTAGCAGCATCAACCAACACGCGTGCCAGACCAATCTCCTCCGCCGAGAGAAAGCGTGTCAGCACGAAGAAGGTAGTAACAAAGCCCACCGCCACCCCAAGATAGGTGACGATGGTGCCTTGAATACTCTGTTTGGCGATGATGCCCATGATATTACTTCTCGATACCGAGCAATTCTACCTCGAAAATGAGAGTAGAGTATGGAGGAATAGAACCAGCTTGTTGCTCGCCATAGCCCAACTCTTGTGGGATATAGAAGCGGAACTTACTGCCGATAGGCATGAGTTGTACGCCTTCCGTCCAGCCCTTGATGACTTGGTTCAAGCCGAATACGATAGGTTCGCCACGCTCTACGCTGCTGTCAAACACAGTACCGTCGATGAGCGTACCGTGATAGTGTACCTTAACGCGGTCGGTAGCAGCAGGTTTCTTGCCGCGACCCATCTTGATGACTTCGTATTGGAGACCGCTCTCGGTGGTAGTTACTCCCTCTTTGAGTGCATTCTCAGCCAAGAACTTCTCGCCATCCTCTTTTACATTGCCGTACTTGATGGTGTTCATGGTGTTTTGGATATACTCGCCAGCTTGTTCGCCAGTCATGGTGGTATCGCCGAGCAAACCATTGATGAAACCTTGCTTGATAAGCACGAAATCAGTAGCCAACGATGGCTCGCCAATGAGACCTTGAGCCTCTTGGTCCTTGATGTTCTTACCGATTTGTTCACCCATGTTCACGATTTGTGGGTTCTTGACGGTGCTCTTCAGACCTTTGTTGATGTTGGTAATGAGGTCCTTTGTCATTTGACCTGTAGAGTCCATGAGCAATACATAGCGAGCAATCTCGTCACCGTTGAGGTAGCCGAAAGCATAGTTGATACTGTCGTTTTGGGTGTTGAGCGCGATGGTTTTCACCTTATACACGCACTTGCCTTTTACCACTTTGCCTGGCTCAATACTGTCGTTGAGAACAGAGGCGTTTTGGTATTGTGTTTGGAAGTAATTGCGTGCGTCGTCTGCCTTCATCACGGTGGTGTCATGACGCAAACCGTTTACCAAACCTTGGAAGAAAATCTTTTGGTTGATAGCCCATGCTGGGTTGTCTGCCAAACCTGTTTTCTCTGCATTCTTGATAGCTTGACCGATGTTGCGACCGATGTTGCCTGCCTCGCTCAGTTCCTCAATAGCGCCGTCGTAACCGCGTTGGAGAGCGTCGATGAACTCGGTGATAGTCTCCATAGAAGAGTCGTTGCGGAGTTGATACATCTTCATTTGTGCACCATTCACCACACCCAAGGCGTAGTTCATACTGTCGTTTTGGTTGGTGAGGGCTACCTTTTGTACTTGATAGGTGTTGCCACACGAAATCATTGCCATTGCAGCAATGAGGATAATAGCTACTTTTTTCATTGTTAATTGTTTATTTAGTTGATTGTTATTCGATTCCGAGCAACTCTACGGTGAAGATCAATGCTGCGTATGGTGGGATATTCGCACCTGCACCGCGCTCGCCGTATGCCAATTGGTATGGCAAGTAGAGTTTGTATTTGCTACCGATAGACATGAGTTGCAGACCCTCTGTCCAACCTTTGATGACTTGGTTGAGACCAAAGGTGATGCTCTCGCCGCGTTTGTAGCTGCTGTCGAAGACGGTGCCGTCGATGAGGGTACCCTCGTAGTGTACGCGCACTTTATCGGTGGCTTTAGGTTTTTGTCCGATAGTTGCCTCCAATACTTCGTATTGCAAGCCACTTTCAGTGACTTTTACGCCTTCGCGCTTAGCGTTCTCTGCGAGGAATGCCTCGCCTGCTGCTTTGGCTTCGCCTGCAATCTTTTGCTCCAACTCGCTGAAGAACTTACCTAACACTTGTTGTGCCTCTTGGTAAGAGATCTGTGGTTGGTTCTTCTCCAGTACATCCTTGATACCTGCTGCCAAATCGGCATATTCGAGGGAAGTAACACCACTTCCCATTAAGTTTTGACCCATGCTCAGGCCAATAGCATAACTGATTTTGTCCATGTTTGTATTGTTTAGTATTGTTTAGCAGTTGTTTAGAATTGTTTAGTTTGTTAGTTGATTCATACGGGTGATGTATTTGCCAATGATATCGAACTCAAGGTTTACTTGCGTGCCCACTTCGATATACTGGAAGTTGGTATTGTCGTGGGTGTAAGGAATGATGCATACGCTCACATACCCCTTGCCGTCCACTACATCAGGTTCGCATACGGTCAGGCTCACGCCATTGATACTCACCGAGCCTTTGTCCACGCAGAAATAGCCGCGCATAGCCATTTCGCGGGTGCTCTCGTACTCAAAGCGGTAGTACCAGCTGCCCTCTGTCTCTCGGACCTCTATGCAGCGGGCGGTCTGATCTACATGCCCTTGTACGATATGTCCGTCCAAGCGTTCGCCCAGCAGCATGGAGCGCTCCAGATTCACCCAATCGCCTTCTTTCGCTTCGCCGAGATTGGTGCGGTTGAGGGTCTCTTGCATAGCGGTCACGGTATAGAGGTCGCCCTCCATCTTCACCACAGTGAGGCACACACCATTGTGCGCGATAGACTGATCAATCTTCAGCGGCTCGCCGTATGGGTTGCGCAGGGTGAAGTGCTTATTGGTTTGTTCTTGCTCAATCTTCACGATTTGAGCCATGGTTTCTACTATTCCTGAAAACATATGTTATTTTTTCTTTATGAGTGTCCGCCCGTCTAAACGGTAGAACAGTGCACAATATATGATAAGGAGTATAGTGCCTATACCCATTTTTGTCCATTCGTTGATTGGCAAGAAGTGTGCCAAAGCGTAGTATCCTGCCAAAATGGCGACAACAATGCCTGTATATATGCCAATTCGGCGCAAATCGTAGGGTATCTCTAAGTGTTTGCGGCCCACGAAATAAGAGAGCGCCATCAGCACAAAGAAACATACGGTACTGCTCGCCGCGGAAGCCATATAGCCAATGCGTGGCACGAAGATGGCTTGCAGGGCAAAGGTAATCACCACGCCAATCAGTGAGAAGTATGCGCCCCATTGCGTTTTGTCGGTCAGTTTGTACCAGAAACTGAGATTGAAATACACGCCTTGGAAGATGTATGTCCACAGCACCACAGGTACAATCTTCAGTCCCTCCCAGTAGGAAGGAGCGATGATGAACTTCAGCAGGTCAAGGTAGATAATCATCCCCAGCAGAATCATGTAGGAGAAGATAATGTAGTATTTCATCGCGTCGGCGTATGCCTCTACGGATTTTTTGTCTTTGTGTTTGGCAAAAACGAACGGCTCGTAGGCATAGCGGAAGGCTTGCGTAAACATCATCATCACCATCGCCACCTTGAAACACGCACCATAGATACCCAACTGCGCTTGTGCATCGGCTCCGTCGTAGAAGAAGGGGAACAAGATTCTATCCAGTGTCTGGTTCATGATACCGCATACACCCAAGACCAGCAATGGCAAGGAGTAGCGCAGCATCTGTTTGAGAAGATGCCATGAAAACCATTTTGAACCACTCTGAACAGGCACCGTAGGTGTCGCTGAATCATCCTGAACCACACGAAACCCTTCCACCACCGCAGGCAAGAGGCAGAGCGTTTGTATGCCAGTCGCCAAGATGTTCGCCACAAATACATAGCCTACGCCGTAGTCAAGGTTATACCACGATGATATGATTGCCCAGTCTTGAATCTTGGGACAAAGCACGAGGAAGAATAGGTTGAGTACAATATTCAGGAATACAAACAGCAGTTTCAGTGCCGCGAACTGCAATGGGCGTTTCTTGTAGCGCAAGTATGCAAACGGAATACTGGCAAACGCGTCCATTGCTACCACGATGCCTAATAGAGCAATGAACTCACTATGAGATGGATAGCCCAATGCGTTGGCTATTGGCACTTGCCAAACTACACATGCTGCGGCAAAAAGCAATGAGGTGGTGAATAGGGTAAGGAGCGTCGTTGTATAGACCGTTTGGGCGTTCTCTCCCTCTTTGTTGGCGAAGCGGAAGAAACCCGTTTCCATGCCGTAGGTGAGTATCACCAAGAGTAGGGCAGTCCATGCATAGAGGTTAGTTACGATACCGTAATCGGACTGCTGTTGCAGCACATAGGTGTATAGGGGCACGAGCAGCCAGTTGAGGAACTTGCCCACGATAGAAGATACACCATAAATGGCGGTTTCTTTTGCGAGAATTTTCATTTGTAGATTGCTGCTCATGTTGTTTCTGTAGCCATACGGGCATATTTCGCTGCAAAGGTACAAAAAAAAATGCAGATATGCAAATATATTAGATAAAATAGAATAAGAGGCGCACATTTGTACGCCTCTTATTGGATATGTGGACTATTGTATTAGTCTTGGAACTTTGCGCAGAGGAACTCGCGGTTGAGGCGAGCGATGTTAGCCAAAGATACTTGTTTTGGGCACTCAGCAGCACATGCACCTGTATTGGTACAGTTACCAAAGCCCAACTCATCCATCTTAGCCACCATTGCCTTAGCACGAGCAGCAGCCTCTACCTTACCTTGTGGCAAGAGAGCTAATTGGCTTACCTTTGCAGAAACGAACAACATGGCAGAGCCGTTCTTACATGCAGCAGCACAAGCACCGCAACCGATAC
>JAGBZD010000102.1 GCA_017628395.1 Paludibacteraceae bacterium
CAAAACGAGAAGAATCGTCCTTCACTCATCATTGGTCATACCTCTATGGGTAAGGGTTGTGTCAACGCAGAAGGCGTGAGTTGGGAAGGCAAGACCTCTACCCATGGTCAACCACTCAGCAAGTCTGGCGCAAGCTTTGAGGCAACAGTCAAGAACCTTGGCGGCGACCCTGAGAACCCATTCCAAATCTTCCCTGACGTACAAGCACTCTTTGATAAACGCGCCGAGGAACTTCGCGAGATTACCAACCAACGCTATGCCGCTTACCACGAGTGGAAAGAGGCTAATCCATTGGCTGCCAACGAGTATGAGACCTTCATGAGCGGCGAGACACCTTGCCTCGATTGGAGCTTGCTCCAACAAAAAGACAATGTCGCAACCCGTACCGCTTCGGCTTCTGCCCTCGCCTTCCTCTCTGAGCATGTCGGCAACATGATTGTATCCTCCGCCGACCTTTGCAACTCAGACAAGACCGATGGCTTCCTCAAGCATACCCATGTCATCACAGCCGATGACTTCACCGGTCGCTTCCTCCAGTCAGGTGTAAGCGAGCTCACCATGGCGTGCGTCTGCATCGGTATGGCGCTCCACGGCGGTATCATTCCTGCCTGCGGAACCTTCTTCGTCTTCTCTGACTACATGAAACCTGCTATCCGTATGGCAGCCCTCATGGAGACTCAGATGATGTTCGTTTGGAGTCACGACGCTTTCCGCGTAGGCGAGGATGGCCCAACCCACGAACCTGTAGAGCAAGAGGCACAAATCCGCCTCATGGAGAAACTCCACAACCACTCAGGTCGTCCAAGCGTGATGGTGCTCCGTCCTGCTGATGCCGAGGAGACTACCGCAGCATGGAAGATGGCAATGGAGAATATCTATACTCCTACTGCCCTTATCCTTTCTCGCCAAGATGTAACTTCTGTGCCTAACACCTCAGAGGCTGGCGTGAAGAAAGGTGCGTATATAGTAAGCAAAGACGAGAACCCACAAGTGGTGATGATTGCTTCTGGTAGCGAGGTTAGTACCCTTATGGCAGGTGCTGAACTCCTTCGTGCAGAGGGTATCCGCCTCCAAATTGTGAGCGTACCTTCTGAGGCTATCTTCCGCCAACAAAGCAAAGAGTATCAAGCAGAGGTATTACCACAAGGCGTTACACGCTTTGGTTTAACCGCAGGCTTGCCATGCAACCTCGAGGGTCTTGTAGGCGAACACGGTACCGTTTGGGGACTCAACTCTTTCGGCTTCTCTGCGCCATACAAAGTGCTCGACGAGAAACTTGGCTTCACCGCACAAAACGTATACGACCAAGTGAAGAAGTTGCTCTGATAAGTAATCACATCGCAAAGGCAACTGGTTTAATGCTCGGTGTTAATTCGCCGAGCATTTTCCGTCTTATGTACCCACCGCTCACTGCGTAAGCCGCTACCGCAGCTCTGCTGCCACCACCTCGCCTTTAGGCGACACCACATCACAAAGCACCACCGCCTGCACTTAGCGCAAAAAGCACTTTTATTAAGATTCCCTTCCCTTACACCTACCCAAATTCTCTCGGGCTGAAGACCAAGGAGAAACCAAGGACGAACCAAGGAACGACCAAAGAACTCCAAATTACAAAAAAGTACTTTTATTAAGATTGCCATCTTTTCCCTCTCTTATACCTTGCCTCAGCTCACCGACCGACGACCGAGAGACAACCGAGAGACAACCGAGAGAACAACGGCACAACTCCTCGCCTCCCAAAAGTGCTTTTTGTTAAGATTGAGAACCTAAAAAAGTTGTCTCCCATCCTAACTCCATTCCTGAAACCGTTGACTTACATTTCTCGCCTCTACACCCTACACTTTACATCCTACACCAGAAAAATCACCTCAAAAAACGATTTTTCTTGCACATCTCGAAAAAAAAGTGTATCTTTGCGAGCGGAATTGTAAATTGCAAAGAAAATCATGTCAAAAGAACTATTGAATAGCGCATCACCAATAAGCATCGAATCAATCTATGCTGCTATTCGTGATAACGGATTTTCAGAGCAAACAACACAACTTATTGATAATTTCACAAACGACATACTCAATGGAAAAACAAACCTTACTCAATTCAATCAAGCGGAGCATGCAGGTCTCTGCTGCGCAGGTGAGATGCTCATTGGGGCGTACCTCGTCAGTTGCTACGCGCGAACAAGCCTTGAAGCAGGTGCAAATGCTTCAGCAAGCCAAGTTAGCCCAGGAAATTGGGAGATAGACGAACTCCAAGAGAAACTAGTTCAACAATGGGCAGAAGCCAGAGGTATATGGTTCGATAATGCCGAAAAGGACATCGAGGCTGAATACGGTCCGATGATTGCCCAAGGAGCAGAAGCCAAAGTTTATTACCAAAATGGCGATACCTCTGTCATCAAGCTTCGTACATCCATCTATGCTACGCTGGGCAGAGCACTGGAATCTATCGTTTTGCACAATGCACTCTTTGCGGAAACGTCTATGAATGTGATAGGCTTTACACGTGATACAGAGGGAATGTTCCGCATTATTTGTACGCAGCCTTATGTGACTTGTAAACGA
This sequence comes from Paludibacteraceae bacterium, assembly GCA_017628395.1. Taxonomy (GTDB): domain Bacteria; phylum Bacteroidota; class Bacteroidia; order Bacteroidales; family Paludibacteraceae; genus Colicola. Next base: position 2,562 of record JAGBZD010000102.1, read on the forward strand.
TTGGCAACCAAGCAGGAAATTGATCTTATGGTTGCTCAAAAGGGCTTTCGTGACAATGGCGATGGACGAGGTGTAAATTATATCGGCGAGCGACTGCATTTAGAAGATATGCACCCCGCGAATGTGTTTGTCGATGCAGTTTCCGACACTCCTATTTGTATTGATTGCATCGTTAAATTTATTAAGAAAGAATAAATCGTTCCTCTCCGAGCGGTGCTTCCGAGCAAAACAAAAAAGGAGAAAATGACATCCATGAAAAGTTTAAAAGATAAATTATTAGAGTTTGCCAATAAGGATCATAGTTCGGAACCCCAATTATCAAAGGCTTTTTCAGAACTAGCACCGTACTTTTTGTATGGTGGGTATATTCATGTGCTTAACAGGTATCGCATTTATATCCAGCGTGTTGAATTCTATTTCCATAGTGAACAACCGAACGGAATCAAAGATGATATAGTTTACCATAGAGACAATTATCATATTAAAGCAAAACTCCCCTATTTTACTCCTATAACCTTTCATGCTCACGCTTCGGGTTATGACATAGCATTTGAAAATCCTGATAAAGAGTATAGAGCATCTGTTCTTATACGCGCCTATGAAGTATATGATGAGGCGCAAAAAGAATATCTCAAAGTAGAGAATAGCCAATTTGTATATATTCAAGAACCATTTACAAACACACAATCGACTTACTTGTACGATATCCTTAATGGTTTTGGCGATGCAGGCTCTATCCTTTGGACAGATAACAAATCTCTTTTGTTTGATAACCATGAAGAGCTGAAAGTCGAAAAGCGAAAAGGCGTATATCTCGGAGAAAAATGGTCTAAAGATATATATGCAGAACCACGAGAACGCAAATGGAGCTTTTCAAGAAAAGAATTTATTAAGATTTTATAATTTTAGAGGACATAAGTCCTCTTTTTTATTGTTAATATCTTCTGCCAAACTTTTAACAATTTTTAACGGAAAATATTCTATTCCCCGCGAAAAAACATATACCTTTGCCGAAAAAGTTATTAACTTAAATTGCAAAGATATATGAATTTAAATCCAGTAATTATTCAACGCAAAAATTTGCGGTTAAAATTGTGGGATGATGTTCGTCCTATAAACGATGAACAGGTTAAAGCAGAGTTGATCTACATGAAGTATGGTTTCTTTGATGAAAGTGGTTTTAATCTTCCGATAGAGCCAGACACAACGCCCAAACTCTTTCATCTTTGTCAGGCAGTCAGGGAACGGCTGAATGTACATGAAAAGGTCGTATTTCAACTGGACAACCGCGTATGTGTCCAAGGTGGCTGTATTGTTTCCGGCAACGACCAATATCCGAGTATTATTCACATGTCTTCCGGAGCTGTGAATACGCTGTCTGAAGATGAGTTGAGTGTTCTTATTGGTCACGAATTAGGACATCTTATCAATAAAGATGGAATTGTAAGTTTCTATTTCAACTTGAAATATAAGAAAAGCGGAGCACCCAAGAAAATCGCTCATCAGTTTAATGTGTATCGTCTCCTTTCCGAATTGGAAGCAGACCGATATGCGTATCTTGCGTGTGGTGACTTGGATACTTGTATCTCGTATGAATATAAAAGAATTGGCGGCATAGACATCAAAAAGTTTGGAGTGCCTACAAATCAATTTATTGAGGGGAATCACAAACGCGTGCAAATGTTTTTCGATGGGGGACAAATAGGAAGCAATACACATCCTTATGACGCAATTAGAACGGAGGCTTTGCATATTTTTGCTACTTCCAAGAACTCCCATGAACTAAGTTCGCGGATGTACCCGCTTGTGTATTACATTGATAAGTATGCAAACGAAATAATTTAGGAGAGCATATTATGACTAATATCGTTTGTTTTTCGCAACATCTGACCGCATATAAATGTTGGTCTAAGTTAGCTGCTGCTCTCGCTCGTCAGCAAGTGGATTATGCCCTTCTTCCAAATACCAAGGATATATGGATGCGGGACTTTATGCCCGTGCAATGTACGCCGAATCATTTTGTGGCATATCGTTATGAGCCAGACTACCTTTGCGGGCAATCTCAGTACATCACAGACTGGAAGCATGTTATTGCACCAAGTCGCCTTCCATATGTCAATTCCGGGCTTATTCTCGATGGTGGGAATGTGATTATGTGCGGTAACAAAGTAATCTTGACAGAGAAGGTCTTCCTAGAGAACCCTTCTTTGCTACCGATGCAACTTATTTCACGTTTGGACAAAGCATTTCAAACCGAAACGGTTATTATTCCTTGGGATCGCCTTGAGCCATATGGTCATGCAGATGGAATGGTGCGTTATATAGGAAACGGCAAAGTGTTAATTACCAATTATTACGACTTTGATAAGGGCCTTCGTAAAAAACTTCTTGACGCTTTACAACCTCATTTTGAAGTAGTTGAGCTGCACTATGACACACCAAGACCGCACAAATGGAATTGGGCATACATCAACTACCTGTTGACAGACGGCAAACTATTTCTTCCACGGCTTAATGTCCCCGAGGATGAACAGGCTTGCGCACAAATCGGTTCTGCTTTAGGTATTCCACGTGAACATATTGAATTAGTGGATATCACAGGCGTATTAAGAAACGGAGGCGGACTAAATTGTATTTCATGGAATGTATCATTATACGATTCAATACTATGACCGATAATTTAACTTCCGATATGCACGCGGAGTTTACAATAGACACAGAGACAGAACTCAAACACAAAGCCGGTTGTGTATGGAAACTCCTTGGTTCTCATTATACTCAAGCCCAATTAGCAAGGTATAGTGCGCTTTATGGCATCACTATCGAGCAGGCACTGCAATGGAAGAGGTATTGGATATAATTGTACCATCTCTGATAGTAGCGCGAGAGTGGCTTGAGAGTGGCTGTTTGACTGCTACAATTTGGCGAGTGGAACAACCACTGAAATCTTAATAATCGTATACCTTTCAACTTCCTTCCAAAAACCTCCCAAACAGCATATCTCGCGCCACTCTTGCGCTTCTTTTAGACATATATTAGTATAACGTCCAAATCTTAATAATCGCGCCGAAGATTTTTGCAGCATTATTATAGAAACACATTTATAGAAAGCCACCGAAAGCCCACAGAACTCCCACAGATCTCCTATGGTGGTCCCGAAACTTGTAGCATTGAGGAAAAAAAACGGTCATTCCTCTTTCTTTTTGAAAAAATTTGCATATATGCAATTTTTGTAGTACCTTTGCAGTCGCAAAGGTTATGACTAAATGACCACGGTGTAGGCAGATTGTTTGAGGCGGACAAGCCGAATTAGGAAATGAATAAATAGCAAATAATTAAATCACAAATAATTTTATGGATTACAATTTCAGTGAAATTGAAAAGAAATGGCAAGCCGAATGGGCTAAGGCTGGTACTTACCGCGTAAGTAACCAAAGCGACAAAAAGCCATTCTATGTGCTCGATATGTTCCCTTATCCATCGGGCGCAGGTTTGCACGTAGGTCACCCTCTGGGTTATATCGCCAGCGATATCTACAGCCGTTACAAACGCCTACAGGGCTTTAATGTCCTCCACCCCATGGGTTTTGACTCCTATGGTTTGCCTGCTGAGCAGTACGCTATCCAAACAGGCCAACACCCTGAGAAGACCACTATGGAGAATATCGCTCACTATATCGAGCAACTCCAAAAGATAGGTTTTAACTACGACTGGGATCGTGAGGTGAAGACTTGCAACCCAGACTTCTACAAGTGGACTCAATGGGCATTTATCCAAATGTTCAACTCTTACTTCGATACCTCTTTGCAGAAGGCTCAGCCTATCAGCAAACTCATCGAGAAGTTCGAGGCTACCGACCCTACTTGGGCTACGCTCTCCGAGAAAGAGCAACAAGAACGCCTCATGAACTACCGTATCGCCTATTTGGCAGATACCAAAGTGAACTGGTGCCCACAACTCGGTTGCGTGCTTGCCAATGATGAGGTGAGCGAAGGTCTTTCTGTTCGTGGTGGTTATCCTGTAGAGCAACGCGTCATGCGCCAGTGGAACCTACGCGTGAGTGCCTATGCCCCACGCCTCCTCCAAGGTCTTGATACCGTGGATTGGACCGACTCTCTCAAAGAGACTCAACGCAACTGGATCGGCCGCAGCGAGGGTGCCGAGATGCGCTTTGCTATCAAGGGTCAAGACGAACCATTCACTATCTTCACTACCCGCGCAGATACCGTGTATGGTGTGACCTTCATGGTGTTGGCTCCTGAGAGCGAGTATGTGGCTCGTGTGACTACTGAGGAGCAAAAAGCAGAGGTAGAGGCGTACCTGCAAATGGTGAAGAACCGTACCGAGCGCGAGCGTGTCGCTGACCGCCGTGTGACAGGAGTCTTCACAGGTTCGTATGCCATCAACCCTCTCACCAAAGCCGAGATACCTATCTATATAAGTGATTATGTGTTGAGCGGTTATGGTACGGGCGCTATCATGGCCGTGCCTGCACACGATAGCCGTGACTATGCTTTCGCTAAGCACTTCAACTTGCCTATCATCCCACTCATTGAGGGTGCAGATGTAAGCGAGCAGAGCTTCGATGCCAAAGAGGGCGTGATGATCAATTCGGGCTTCCTCAACGGCATGCAAGTGAAAGACGCTATCCAAGCGATGAAGGAGCATATTACCAATACCGGCCTCGGTCGTGTGAAAGTGAACTACCGCCTCCGCGATGCAGTTTTCAGCCGCCAACGCTACTGGGGCGAACCATTCCCTGTATATTACAAGGACGGTATGCCATACATGCTCCCAGAAGAGTGCTTGCCACTCCTCTTGCCTGAGGTGTCTGACTTCAAACCTACCACTACAGGCGAGCCTCCTCTTGGCAATGCCGACCTCTGGGCGTGGGACGAGAAGAATAACAAAGTGGTTTCTAAGTCATTGATTGATAATATCAATGTCTTCCCACTTGAACTTTGCACCATGCCTGGTTTTGCGGGTTCTTCGGCTTACTACCTCCGCTATATGGACAACCATAACGATGCTGCGCTCGTAGGCAAAGAGGCCAACGGATACTGGCGTCAGGTCAACCTCTATATCGGTGGTACAGAGCACGCTACGGGTCACTTGATTTATAGCCGTTTCTGGAACAAGTTCCTCTATGACCTCGGCTATATCTGCGAGGACGAGCCATTCCGCAAGCTCATCAACCAAGGTATGATCCAAGGTCGCTCCAACTTCGTTTATCGTTATATTGGCGAAGGAGCAACGGGCAACCTCTTTATCAGCTACAACCTCATTGACAACCCAGAGTACAAAGATAAGGTACAACCTATCCATGTGAATGTCAATATCGTGAAGAACGATGTTTTGGATATTGACGCTTTCCGCAACTGGATGCCTGAATTCAAGAATGCGGAGTTTGTCTTCGCAGACGGCACCTCTATTGAGGATAATCCTTATATCGGCTCGCCAATGTATCCAAAGCAATACATTTGCGGTTGGGCGGTTGAGAAGATGTCTAAGTCTATGTTCAATGTGGTGAACCCAGACGATGTAGTGGCTAAGTACGGTGCGGATACCTTGCGCTTGTACGAGATGTTCCTTGGTCCACTCGAGATGTCCAAACCTTGGGATACCAACGGTATCGATGGCGTACACCGCTTCTTGCGTAAGTGGTGGAATATGTTCGAGACACTCTCCAACGACGAGCCAACTGCTGAAGAGCTGCGCGCTTTGCACAAACTCATTAAGAAGATCACTTGGGATATTGAGAACTTCTCGTTCAACACTTCTATCCCTGCCTTTATGATTGCGCAAAACGAGTTGCAAACTCTCAAATGCAATAAGGCAGAAGTACTTAAGACCTTCGCTGTGTTGCTCGCTCCATACGCTCCACATATCGCAGAAGAAGCATGGCATCTCTGTGGCGAAACGGGTTCTGTTTGCCACGCTGAGTGGCCAGAGTGTAACGAGGCATACTTGGTAGAGGCAACGCAAAAGTATCCTGTTCAGTTCAATGGTAAGGTTCGCTTTACGATAGAGGTGGCAAAGGACACTCCACGCGAGGAGGTTGAGAAGATTGTTATGGCTCACGAACTGACCGCCAAACAATTGAACGGCTCCGCTCCAAAGAAAGTCATCGTCGTTCCAGGCAAGATTGTCAATATCGTGATGTAAGGTTACACCTTATATATATTATAGAAAATGCACTCCGTTGGGAGTGCATTTTTTATATAAATCAATGGTTGCTTTCGTAAGAAACACAACAACGAAAGTAGCTTTTTTAATAACAAGGCTTAACCTTATTCATATTGCATAAATACCATATAGAAACTGGGAGACCAACAAATATAGTCAACGGAGGCATTAAAGTCCATAATAGATTTGGGTTAGCGATTTTGCGACATTCTCTATGTGTTTGAGCAGGACTATAAATATCTCCAATATTTGTTTGAACATTATAACACTTGTTGTTTGCATCAATAAAAAAGTTTACATATGCCTTATGTTCCTGTGTTGTCGTGTTTGATGAGTATCCGTAATTAGTATTAGTTTGACTTGCACCTACAGCAGCAGGATTACCATAACTATTATATCCTGCAACAGCAGCGCTTGCGGTACGAGATGTAGTAGAAGAACTTGCGGTACTATTAGTAACCAAAGAACGATTCTCATACACCATAATTTCTCCTGTACCACCATCAGACATTGATTTTTCAGGGACATCCCCCATCGCTTGAATGATTTGTGATTTGGTCATACCCACCATTTTTTTATATCTGTTACCTTGGTATTGTGACGGTTTGTCAGTAACAGTTACATAACTCGTTGTCCAACAAGACGAAAGTGAAATTGCCATTAGCAATAACACAGAGAAAATAAGAGAATTTTTCATTTTGTTTTTATTTAAAAGTTATACTAAAAGTTAATTACTCATAATTATTCAAGGATTATACATATACAAAAAGCGTGAACTTTCGTTCGCTTCATTTGATTACTTGAGGTCTTCGACTACCTTTATCTATCAAAATCTACACAAAAGCCCACGCCGTAGCGTGAGCGCATAGGCTTGTGCTTGATAGATAAATTACATTGAAGTTGTCGAAGTTTCAAGTAATCAAGTTTGGCTTATAACGCTATATTCAATATGTCTTTGCACCGACGCTTCGATGCCTTTATTGGCGGTTTTATCCTTTCCGCCTGCAAAGGTAATATATTTTTCTTACATGTGCAAGAAAAAGGTCACTTTTTTACCCTATTAGAGTAAAGCATCGCGGAGTTTGTGTTTGATATAGTGCTCGTCGGTAAAGTGTGAGCGGAGATGGGGAGTCATCTCGGCATGGGCGAAGAACTTTTGGTATTCGCGTTTGATATCCTCGCCGAGATTGGGATCATGGGGCGTATAATGGCAAATGGTTTCAGGCGTATCTTTGGGCTTAAACGCCTTGAAGCGGAAGAGGTCTTGCATGGTGAGTTTGAACTCTGTTTCGCCATTCTCACGGCGACCGCGGTACTTATTTACACCTACTGCCTTCTTCAACGAGGACATGGGATTGAGAACGGGATTGATGACAATCTTCCTGCCAGCGAAGTCGGCACAAAGGACATAGAATCCGCCGAGTGAACTACCGATGAGGTATTGGACATCGGAATTGGCGCGAAGGAAGTCGTTGATTTTCTTGACCGATTCGTCTACAAGGTGATTGACTTCGAGTGGACACCACTCTAATTCGGGGTAGTATTTGCGGAAGTTGGTGATGGTGTCGGAGTGAATAGATCCTGCGAAACCGTGTATGTAAACTGCTTTCATTGTTGTAATTCGCGGAAGATGGTGGCTCGGATAAAGCCGTCTAAACGGATGTAGATTTTGGGTCTGCCAGTTTTCTTGTCAATGGGTGCTCCAGCCTCTGGCGTTTGCAATTGGGCAGCCCAACGCTGTTTCCACTGGGATAGAAGTTCGGGGTTTTTGCGGATTTCAGCTGCCTGTTGGCAAGCAGCAGCCCAATTGTCAATGCGCTGTTTCTCAGCTCCTTTTGGTGGGTTCTTTTCCCAGTCGCGAGGATTTTTGACAACATATGCCTCTTGAGAAAGTTGTCCGATGACATGTCCGTTGGCATCGAAAACGCGTTTGCGACGGAAAATGGTTTTGTCGCGGTTCTGAAGTTTGCCCTTGATGGTTTCCACGGGGGCGATAAAGGTGATTTCTGCCATAAAGTATGATTTTTATCAATAGTGTCCACTACTGTCCACTAAAAAAAAGGAACATTTATTAAAAACAAAAATTATAAAAAATTAAGCCAAAAATTCTTATCTCGCTTTGCTCGAACGATCGCTTCGCAGTACGACAAAAATTAGATTTTTCACTACAAAAATTGCAGTTTATTAGAGTATATTAACC
>JAGBZD010000015.1 GCA_017628395.1 Paludibacteraceae bacterium
AGAGTACAATAGCGATTATACTGTAGCATATTTGGCAATGGCATTTTTATGTGGTTATCTCATAAATGCCGTCAGCAGCTTATTAGAACCTGTATATTATTTCACTATAGGAGGTAAACCATCCAATAGACTACTTAATGACGGCACAGGAAAGCACGGAAAGTTCTATCACTTTTTTATTCCACGAAACACTGGAATTAGAAAAGTTCGATTTTATGAAACTACAGCTGTTAGAAAGTTATTACTTGAAGGAATTGAAAATGAAAACCCAAAAGAAGATCGATTGTTTGGTCGAGCGATGCGAGCCGTAAATGGCAATCAAGATTCAAGAGTTCCTGATTTTAATGCTCATTATGCACTATCAAGAACAATACTGACAACGGTTTTAATTTCATCGGCATTGATTATATATACAAACCCTGATAATTGGCAATCTTATTTGTCTATTGTGTTAATATTGATCTGTTGGAACAGATATAAAGAGCGCGCATATTATTATGCAAGAGAGGTTCTCAACGAGTATTTGAAGAAACATAAAGAATAATATATATGAAAATTACGAAATATGAAATAGATATGCTTGATGTAGCAGCAGCAGATGCTTTTCTTCTTCACTTTTGGGATGATGAAACAAAATACGAATATGTTATTTTGATTGATGCTGGCAATTATGAAGATGGGAAAAGGGTTGCGAAGTTTATTCATGAACATTACAACCAGCAATATATTGATTTGGCTATATCTACTCATTGTGACAAAGATCATTTTGGAGGTCTTGTATATTTGTTACAACAGCAGAGAGACAATGGCGTAGACAATATGAATATTAAAGAGATTTGGGTTCCTGACCCAGCTCAACATATAACAACAGGGCAGATAAAATGGAAGACAAAAGAAGGGATCAAAGATGTAAAAGCCAGATCCGTATATGATATGGATAATGGGGAAAACTTACTTGATTTAATAGGTGATATCCCCTGGTTTCAACCTTTCTCCGATGCCTCAAATTGGAATGGCAATGTAAAGAATGATTACGGAGGGGTTCTGAAAGTTTTAGGTCCTACAGTGGATTACTATAGAAGTTTAGTACCTGATTTTAGGAATGACCTCCAAGCAAAAGTTCAAGATTCAGACGAGAGCCAAGCTCAAGAAGCCGAATTAAGAAACGGGAAAGCCTATAGCCAAGTATTGGAGGATGCGAACGATGATCAATCTTCTCACAATGCTAGTAGTGTGATCTTACAATTCCAATCTTATGATGGGAAAAAATTTCTATTTATGGGGGATTCTTGTCGAGCGTCTATAGACAATATAGATCAAACGATAATAGATGACTTGAAAGATATTTATTGGCTTAAAGTTCCGCATCATGGAAGTAAGCATAATATGGATAACGAAATGATTAATCATTTTCACCCAAAAGTAGCTTTCATATCAACGGAAAAATATGGCCATTATTTAAGTAAAGCAATTGTAAATGTTTTAAAAAAGGTTGGCGCAAGAGTTTATTCAACTAGTGAACAAGGTAGTATGTGCCATCATCATAATACTGAGACACATAAAGGTTATACAAAATCCACACCACTATAATTTGAAGAAAAATAAAGCGTATTATGGCAAAACTAGCAACAATGACCGTATGGGATGTACAACTTGGATTGGCAATCCATGTTAAGGCCCCAAATGGTAAATATATCGTAATTGACCTTGGTACTGGCACATACGAAAGTGGAAATTCCTCTCCGCTTAGGAAGCGTATGTTTGATAATATTGCATATATGATTATAACTCACCCACATCTTGATCATATTAGCGACATTCTCAATTTTGACATTAACTCACCTAAGATATTGCAACGAGCTAAATCTTTGACGAATGAAGAGGTTATGGAAGGTGTTCGATATTGTGACAAAGCAAAGTTTGAGAAGTATTGTGATATAAACGACCGCTATAATTCGCCCGTAAGATATGATGACGAGAATAATACAGAAAACCCAGACAATTATGGAGGTCTTGAAATTCAGACATTCTCAACATCGGCATGTGACCATTCCAATTTTAATAATTTTAGTATAATTACTATATTCAAATTTTCTGAGATTAAGGTCGTAGTCTGTGGTGATAATGAAAAGGATTCGTTTGATGTCTTAATGAGACGGAGTGATTTTAAGGATGCTGTTAGAAATGCGGATGTACTTGTGGCACCACACCATGGTAGAGAGTCTGCATATCATTCGGAGTTTGTTTCATTAGTTAATCCAAGAATTACTATTATCTCAGACACTACTAAAAGTGATGCGAGCGCTGTTGATAAATACGCTCAGAAGAGCAGAGGTTGGAAGGTTCGAGGTGAAGAACGCAAATGTTTAACAACTCGAAATGATGGTAATATAACCGTTGAATTTGGAGAAAGTGCTGATCCGAATTATTATGGAACATTGCATATTACAACCTCAAAGTAAAACAATACTACTATGATAGGAAAGTATTACGAAAGCGACTATGAAGAAGCCTTAATTCAACTTTTGGAGGAGCAAGGCTGGCAATATACATACGGAGGAAATATCCCAAGAAACAATCGAGATGTGTTGCTCACAGACGACCTAAAAGCATATTTGCAGAGTCGTTATAAGGAGCTGACGAGCGATGATATTGAGGAAGTGATAAACCGCTTGTGTCACACAAGTGGCCAGACCCACTTTGAGTTGCTGCGTAATACCTATTATCTGGTGCGTGATGGCTATCGCTATACACGCCACTCGGACGGCAAGAACTTCGATATTGAATATCTTGACTTTGATCCTCACAATGAGAACAACATCTATCGTTGTGTAAATCAGTTTGAGGTGGGCTATGGCCAAAAGAGTGATGTGCGTATCCCAGATGTAATGTTGTTTGTAAATGGTATTCCACTCTGTATTTTCGAATTGAAGAATCCAACCGACTTTAATGCTACTATAGCAGATGCATACGATCAAATACACATTCGTTACAAACGAGATATACAGCATTTGTTGCGATACTGCCCATTGTCATGCATAAGCGATGCTACGGTTAATAATACGAAGTTAGGAACTACATACACTCCATACGAACACTACTATGCGTGGAAGAAGGTCAATAACGAAGACCCAGCAGCACAAAGGGGAGTTGATCAGGTAAAAACCATTGTCGGAGGTGTGTATGAGCCTAATCGTTTCTTGGAGATTCTCCGAGATTATGTATATTTCCCAGATAAGGACTTTGCAAAAGAAGAGGAGGTTGTATGTCGCTACCCTCAATTCTTTGCAACTCGAATGCTTCGTGAGAGTGTGCGCACTGCATTTATTGAACGAGACAGCAAGGGTGGTACATATTTCGGCGCTACGGGATGTGGCAAGACCTACACAATGATGTTCCTTGCTCGACAACTATCGTTGCGTTGTGAGGAATTGGGTTCGCCCACAATAGTGATGATTGTTGACCGTGATGATTTGCAGACACAGGCGGGTAAGCTATTTCTTCGTTCAGAAGAGTTTCTATCCATTGGAGCTGCAAAAGTGATTGCTGATAGAGCAGAGCTGAAAACCGAACTTTCGATGAGAGAGTCTGGAGGTTTCTTTATCTGTACTATTCAAAAGTTCTGTGAGGAGATTGGTGAGCTTAACACTCGAAGAAATATTATCTGTTTCTCGGATGAGGCTCACCGTACTCAGATACGACTTAACAAGCAATTAAAAATCAAGGATAAAAAGAATACAGAAGACACCCTTGATGAAGAGCAGTTGGGAGCATTTATTACAAAACCATATGCAGAACATCTGCGTTGCGCCTTTCCGAATGCTACTTTCGTCGGATTTACGGGTACACCAATAGATGAAACTATTCAGGTATTCGGTCATATTGTGGATCAATACACAATGCAGCAGGCGGTTGACGATGAAATAACGGTTGCGCTGAAATATATTCCTCGAATAGCAAAGGTTACACTTGATAGCGAAAAGGTCAAGGAGATTGATGCATACTATAAGAAGTGTGCAGAAGAGGGCGCGACTGAAGATGATGTTGTAGCAAGCAAGAAGGCAATGAGTGCGATGGAGGTTATTCTCGCAGATGATGAACGACTGGAACGACTTGCTAAAGACATTATCGACCATTACACGAATGCTTGCGAAAACAACGCTGATGTCGTACAAAAAGCGATGATTGTTTGTAGTAAGCGTTATATTGGATACAGATTACTAAATAAATTCAAGAAACTGAAACCAGAGTGGTTTGAAGAAAAGAAATCACCTGATGATACTCAAAGAACCGCAGAGGAGTTGAAGAAGTTGCCATTGATGCCTACAATAGCAATGGTAGCGACACGAGGCAAGAATGATACCAAGGAGATGTATGACTATCTTGGAGAGAAGTCTCGCATCAAAAAGTTGGACGACGCTTTCAAAATGGAGCATTCTAACTTCCGCATAGTCATTGTTGTAGATATGTGGATTACAGGTTTTGATGTTCCTTGCCTAACTTATCTATATAACGATAAACCATTACAAAAACAGACTTTGATACAAACTATCAGTCGCGTAAATCGCAAGTACCCTCATAAAGAGTATGGGTACATCATCGATTATATCGGCATCCACGATAATATGATGGAAGCAATGAGTAGATACGGCGGTAGCAAAGGTAATGGAGGTGGCACTTTCGGTCCAAGCGAAGACGATGTTCAGCAAGCGTTAGAGGCTCTGATTGTTGAATTGGATATATTAAAAAAACTCTTTGTCGGATTTGACATATCCCCATTTACCAATCCCGAGGCGAAGCCATTAGAGCGATTGGAGTGCTTGTCATCTGCGGCAGATTATATTATAACACTTACACAGCAACTTAATGTAGCATCAGAGCAAGGGACAAATAAGCACAAACTAGTTGGAGCTAGGACATTCTTTCTTGCACATGTAAAGAGATTGCGTGCAGCTTACGATGTTTGTCAACCTGCTAATGTACTCGACAATGAAATGCTGTCATTGTCACAATGCTTTATGGCTGTTGCTTCGTATATACGAAAAACGTCAGGAGATAAGCACGATGCCGAAAGTATGAATAGAGCGGTAGAAAAGATGGTTGCAGAGGCTCTAAAATGCAACTCTGTTGTTAATATTCTTGAAACAGATGTTGAAGAGAATATATTTAGTCCAGAGTTTGTTGCACAGCTCGATCACATTAAATTACCTGCGACTAAACTGGAGGTTCTTGTTAAGCTACTTCGCAAATCTATTAAGGAATATAAGAATACCAATAAAATTGCTGCGGAGAAATATGAAGAGTTGTTAAAAAAGACTCTTGAGGAGTATCACAATCGTAGAGCAAAGCTAACTCCCGAAGAGGCTTCACAAGCTCAAAATGAGGCAATAGATGAAATTATCAAGAATGCAACTCAACAAGCTCTTGACATCCTTGCTGGATTAGGTGAGAATAAAGAGAGTTTTCGCAAATTAGGATTGACCTTCGAGGAGAAAGCTTTCTATGACATACTTATACACTTGCGAGATAAGTATAACTTTGAGTATGGAGAAGACAAGAATTTTGGAGGTTTGATTATCAATGATAAGTGTAAAACTCTCGCCAAGAAGATTAAGGAACTCATTGATGTGCAATCGTCATTTACAGATTGGCTTAATAATACTAATGTTAGGGCCGAACTGAACCAAAAGATATTCTTCTGTTTGGTTAAAGCTGGATATCCGCCACAGTATAATGACGAAGTATTTGAGCAAGTGATGGAGCAAGTAGAGAATTTTAAGAAGAATAGATAAAAGTATATATGAGTATAATTAAGTCATTTTCAGTTGGTAATGGTGATATGTTTTATATTCGCCATAACTCTGATAATTTCACAACTATTGATTGTTGTTATGATTGTGCATTGAATCGTTTGAGAATATTCAATGAGA
>JAGBZD010000103.1 GCA_017628395.1 Paludibacteraceae bacterium
CCGACAACATCGGAAAGGAAAAATCCATTGTGTTTCATCATCTTGGCATATCCGTCATTGACTGCATCTATTTGGTATGACAACTTTTTATATCCCGTAGGCAAATCGGACACAGAGTTAGGGTCAAAGTCAATACTCTTACCGAAGTATTCCAATAAGAATTTTAGATATACTTCGTATGGAGTGAAGTTCGGATTAAGATAAGAATCACTCTTTATCTTCTCTATGTGTGTTATATCTATCTCTACAGACTCTTCCCATAGCCTTTCAAATGTTTCAGTAGCAAATTGTATATCATCGTCGTAACGCAACTCCACATTGAACTCGAAGTTCTTCTCAAGTCCAGCCTCAGTTAAATTGCTAGAACCTGTGATAACAGAACCATAACCATGGGGATGGTAAACTTCCTCACGGAAAATATAAATCTTAGCATGGATATTTTGTTTAGGATGGATGCGCATAGTTATTCTGCCGGTAATAATATCCTCTATAAACTGGTACATTCCATCCTCGACCTCTTTATCGTATTTTGCCTCTTGTATATTACGCTTAATATCATTGAAGAACTCTTCTTGAGATTGTTCTGCATTAGGGTTAAAAAGCAGACCTTGCTGATTGGCTTGATAAGTAAGTTTGTCTACATTTATACCAACCAAAATGCGAATCTTGGGAGTTTGTTGTATAAACTTTCTAATACGGAAATATCCCGATGCTCGGAAATATCCGACAAGAGCATCAAAGAAATGCACTTTTTTATATTTGAATACTCCTTCTATTTTTTCAAGAAGAGTATTTTCTTTTTCATTTGTGAAAAAGTTTGTTCCCATATCTATTGTTTCGTAATAACGATTAGTTCTCTGGTATCAACATCTAACACTTTTGCAATATTCACTAGCATCTCCAACGATGGCTGCATTTTGTTGGAGCACCATTTGGAGACTGTTGAGGGGTCTTTGCCAAGTTGTTCGGCAAGCCATTTGCCGGTTTTCTTTTGTTCAACCAATACAACTTTTAGTCTATTTAAATCTTTCATTATTTACACATTTTATTGGCGTATACCGCAAATTTAGTGATAATATGCGAAACTGTGTCTTCTTGAAGTAACTTTTTTATCGCATAAATTGTGATTTTTATAATTTAAGAATGAAAATTCGAACAGCTTATATGATTATTCGGAGCATAAAACTTGTACATAAAGTGAAGGTATTTGCAATATAAAACCATTACATCCACCCGACTTTGGAGGGTAGGATACCGATAGGTAGTTTTGGGACGCCGAAAACATTTCGGGTGCCCCAAAACACAACTTGCTATGTTCGCTTGAACATAAATTTCCAGTGCCTGGAAATTACCATACAGCAGTCTAAATTTTACTCAAATATCAGCATTGGTGCGTTGGTTATAACACTTATTGGTTACTTGTTTATAACCAATAAGCAAATCAAGCAATAAAGAATGAGTGTAATCATTAGTGATTATAACAAGTAATGTAATCACTCAATCTTGCAATCTGCCAGACTTGCAGTCACACAATCTTGCAGTCTGTCAATCACTCTTTCTGTAATTGGATTAGCTATTTACTTTCTAAAATACTACCAATTATGCAATCTAATGACACCTGACGACACGTTATGTCGGGCTTGCGGAAGGTATTATTTTTTGTTTTTACTTAGCATTCGAAAAGCGAATGTTTAATGTAAAAATGAAATAGTTATGGAGATTATCAGCATTGAGAAAAAGACCTTTGAGGAACTCGTATCGCGCCTCGGGCAGTTCGTTAAGCGAATGGATAGCATTAACCGCCAGCGTAGTGGCAGGCGTATGAGTGATTGGATGGATAACCAAGATGTCTGTCAGGCATTGAAGATTAGTCCTCGCACATTGCAAACTCTTCGGGATTGTGGGCGGTTGCCTCACTCAAAGATTAACAACCGCATATACTATCGCTCCGAAGATGTGGAGCGACTTATTGAAAATAATGTTTAACCTATAAATTCTATGCTTATGAGTAACGAAGTTATCACGCACAAGCATGAGTGGGTGCGCGGTCTATTCTCTGAACTTGATCGCATTGCCAAAGATGCAGCTACGATAGCAGATGAGAATCAACCACTATTGAGTGGCGAATACTATTTGACCGATAGGGAATTGTCTGAGCGCTTGAAGATCAGTCGCCGCACCTTGCAGGACTATCGCAACAACGGTATTTTGCCATACCGCCAACTAGGTGGGAAAATCCTCTATCGTGAAAGCGATATTGAGCGAGTATTGCAAAGTTGTTATCGTGGCAAGTTTTAATTTTATACCCGATAAGGTGTAAAGTGAAAAACTTTCATTACATTTGCACCCGATAGGGTATAATTTATTGCATATATGGAGCAGACAACACTTTCAAAATATGTAAAGGCGATGCGTAAGCAATACAACCTTACGCAGGTGGAACTTTCCGAAAAGTCGGGGGTGGGATTGCGTCTTGTTCGTGAATTGGAGCAGGGTAAGCAAACTTTGCGACTTGACAAGGTGAACCAGATATTAAATCTTTTTGGCAGCGAAGTTGGTGTCGTGCCAATGACAGAGAGGTTGTATTGAATTGTATTGCATATGATAGAATATAAAAGTAGTAGATTATGTTTTAAGGCAGATTTGATTGAGCCTTTGAAAGATAATGATGTATTTGTTGTTCATACGCTGAATGGAACATTTAAGTTTACAAAAGCTGATTTCTATCGTATCTTTTCAAATGTCATTGAAACCAAGAGTTATCAAGAGGGCAGATTGTATAGTTGTAAATATCCGCCTAAACGAGCATTACCGTTTTTAATCTCTGGTCAAAAGCAAGGAGATAATAATATGAACAAACAGACTCCTAAAAATGTACACAAGACAAGTATCCCTCAAAAAGATATTGTCGGAAACGATATTCGACAAAAGATAAAAGAGATTGGTATATTGTGGCGTAACTCTCCTCATAATCCTTTAATAGATAGTGAAGTAGTCAAAAAATGGGAAAATCTAATCGAAGAATGGGTTGCAGATGAAACGATGCCTTTGATCATTCGGAAAGAAACAAGTAAACGAGGACAGGCGTTTAACCATCCTTGTGGAAGAGAAATTATCGTTTCAGATAATACCGTAGCAATTTGGGTATTAAGCAATGTCCTAAAAGGCAAAGTATTTACCTTGAGTGATATAAAAGAATTGCTACAAGACAATGAATTGCCAATGGTTTTTATGGCAACAAAAGAGATTAAGGCAAAAGCTAAATACACCAAATCTTTAGGTAGTTATGCTTTATCGAATTGGAAAGTGTGTCATATCCAACCTGTGGGATTCAACACTAATGCGAGCATTGAAGATTTGGAAATACCTGATATTAAAGGCCATTTCAGAAAGTATGTAAATCCCAACAATATGTTTTTACTTCCTAAAGAAATAGGTTATCTAGGAGAGATAGATGTATTTATAGAGGAGCAGAAACGATAAATGATAAATAGCAGGTATTTATTGAATATCTGCTATTTATCCAATCTATGACATACCGATTTAGGAGTTGGCATTGACCCTCAACGGCAAGAAACGCAAAATCAAAAAGGCTGATTTTGTAACCACAATGCAAGCATCGGGGTTGGAGGAGAAAGTTACAAATAACATCTTTACCAAATTCGCAATGGTCAAAGATAGGTGGTTTGCGTTTATCGACCTCTCTTTCTTGCCAGACGAAATGAAAGAGGCATTCAAGGTTATCATTGCCGAAAGGTTGAGACTATTAGCGTAACAACGCAACACTAAGTTTATGCAGAGTTAGGAGCTAGCTGCCTTTGTCCCAATCCCATTCTCAACTCGGACGGTGATACCGGAGAGTTTTTTCGGGTAAAAAATTATCGAAGAATTTTTTTTGCTCGAAAACCCGTGGGCTTGAACTTGTAGGTATCGTGGTAGGGAAAATGGTAGCAAATTAAAAGAAAAACCCTCCTACAAGCACTTGTAAGAGGGATTTTTGTGGTGCCACCGGGATTCGAACCAGGGACACAAGGATTTTCAGTCCTTTACTCTACCAACTGAGCTATGGCACCATCATTATGTTTTGCTAAGTTTTCGTTAGCGAGTGCAAAGATAAGAACAATTTTTTATTCTGCAAACTTTTTTACAAAAAAATTTCACTATCAGTGCTATTTTTTTTCTTCTTAGTACACATCAATTTCATAACACCCTACTACTTAGATATTTAACCATTACCACCAATACTTAGAAAAAACAGCATACTAAGCATCATGGTAGGCTAACTTGCCCATAAGACAGACCTACTCTTCTGGGCAAGGTGTATAGATCGTCGTAAGCAGACTGCCCTTGATAATTGTCTCCATATTACGCTTCAATGGCACAACGATACCGGTAAAGTGGCCGATCTTCTCACCATCTATGGTACCATCGCTATTGATAACATAGTCACCATCATAGAACTCGATGTTTATCATAACATTAGTCTGCATAGCACTAACAAACACCCAATCGCTGAAGAGCACAAAATTGCCATCTTCATCGATAGTTGGCTTTGCAATGAACTTGCGAGTAGGCACAGAGTAGTTAGGCTTCTGCTCCTCGACGTTATAACCTGCTGATACATACTGGGTATATGTCACAAAAGCAGTAATATCTTGCTCACTCTTACCATTCTTTAGGAAGTCGTCAGCATCCTCAGTGATACATTTAAACCTACCCATTGGTCGATCAAGACGATAGTAGAGTCCATCATTAGAGTTCTCAACATTATCTGCTATAGTCGAATCATCAGGAAGAGTCAGAGCACACATCTGCGACTTGTCAGAGTAAGATGTAAGATCTATCTCGGCCACAGTTGTAAAGGCCTGCTTATCGTCGTTATTGGTTACATGCTCTACAGAGTCAGAGTATGTGATCTTACGCAAGTCCTCAGTCTTGTAGTACCAACCATTTGTAAACCATGTCTCGAGATTAGCATCCTTAGCACTGCCCTGAACATAGTCACACCAGAACAACACCTTATACTTTGTTGGGTTAACATTGAATGTAGCCTCAACCATATCCAAGATA